>NZ_CALMCQ010000340.1 GCF_937863175.1 uncultured Meiothermus sp.
GCCTCGAGCAGTGCGAGTACGAGGTACGGCGGGCCGAGTTACTGTTCAGGCGGGTAGGAATTCAGTACTTCGATACCACCGGGGCGTCTATCGAAGAGATTGCTACCAGCATCGTGCAGAGTGCAGGTCTACAGCGTAAAATCGGCTGACGCCGGGCAGTCTGACCAGGGGCAGGAGCCGAACTTTGTAATCTACATAGCCGGAATCCTGACCAAGCTACTATACATTCATAAGAGTGGAACCTATACTCTTATTGCGAGTGACTTGTAATAAGAGTAAGCCGCTTACGCAAACACGACACGATCTGCGAGGAAAGGGATGCCCATGGTAAACCAGTTGGAAATTCGGAATCTACATGCCAGGATTGTTGATGGTGAGCCCATTTTGAATGGGGTCAGCCTGGTGTTGCCTAAAGGACAGGTACACGCGATCATGGGGCCCAATGGGGCGGGCAAGAGTACCCTGGGCAAGGTCATCGCTGGTGATCCCAGCTACGAGATCACCAGGGGCGACATCCTGATGGACGGAGAGAGCATCCTGGGGATGGAAGCCGACGAGCGGGCCCGCAAGGGGCTGTTTCTGGCATTCCAGTACCCGGTCGAAGTGCCAGGGGTGTCCAACGCCAATTTCCTTCGCCTGGCTCTGCAGGCCAAAAAGGGTGGCGAAGTGAACATGATGGAGTTTTACGGCAGGCTGCAAAAGGCTCTGGCCACCCTCGAGTGGGACGAGAGCATCCTGACCCGCTATCTCAACGATGGCTTCTCCGGAGGCGAGAAAAAGCGCAACGAGATTATGCACATGATGGTCTTGGAGCCTACCTACGGCATCATGGATGAGACCGACTCCGGCCTGGACATTGATGCCTTGAAGGTGGTAGCCAGGGGTGTGAACGCCATGCGCGGCCCCAACTTTGGGGCCCTCCTGATCACCCACTACCAGCGTCTGCTCAACTACATCACCCCGGATGCGGTGCATGTGATGATTGATGGTCGCATCGCTGCCAGTGGCGGCTTTGAACTGGCCGAGAAGCTGGAAGCCCAGGGCTACGAGTGGGTCAAGGAGCTTGCTGTCGCAAGCTAGCCCAGTGCCGATAGCCCATGGCTGATGGCTCAAAGATTGCTTTGCTATTAGCCCTCAGCTATCCGCTATCTGCACAAACCGGAGGTTTTACATTATGTCCGACAACGCAGTTGTTGAGAATATAGGCAACGAATACAAGTACGGATTTGTAGACGAAGTAAAGCCTGTCTGGAAGGCTGAAAAGGGCCTTAATCGTCGGGTTGTCGAGGCGATCAGCTACCACAAAGATGAGCCTTCCTGGATGCTCGAGTTCCGCCTTAAGGCCCTGGAGATCTACCTGTCCAAGCCGGTTCCGGTCTGGGGGGGCGACCTCTCGGGCCTCAACATGGACGAGATCTACTTCTACGCCAAACCCACCGAGCAGCGCGATGCCCGCAGTTGGGATGATGTGCCCGAGGAAATCCGCCGCACCTATGAGAAGCTGGGCATCCGCGAGGCCGAGCAGAAGGTGCTGGCCGGGGTGGGCGCACAGTACGACTCGGAGATGGTGTATCACCAGGTCAAGGAAGAGCTGGAGCGTCTTGGGGTGGTCTTCGTCTCCATTGAGGACGGCCTCAAGCACCACCAGGATCTCTTCCGCGAGTACTTCGCCACCGTCATCCCCCCGGAGGACAACAAGTACGCAGCACTTAACAGCGCGGTGTGGTCGGGCGGCAGCTTCGTGTACGTGCCCAGGGGTGTAAAGGTCGAGCAGCCCCTGCAAGCCTACTTCCGGGTCAACACCGCCGAGCTGGGCCAGTTTGAGCGCACCATAATTGTGCTGGATGAAGGAGCCGAGATGCACTACATTGAGGGCTGCACGGCTCCAACGTATACCACCGACTCGTTCCACTCCGGCGTGATTGAGATTGTGGTCAACCAGGGGGCCAGAAGCCGCTACACCACCATCCAGAACTGGTCGCACAACATGTACAACCTGGTAACCCAGCGGGCCGTGGTCAAGAAAGACGCCTACCACATGTGGCTCGACGGCAACCTGGGCTCCAAGCTGACCATGAAGTACCCGAGCAGCTACCTGGTTGAGGAGGGTGCACGCTCGGACATCCTCTCCATTGCCTTTGCCAGTACCGGACAGCACCAGGATGCTGGTGGCAAGCTCATTTTCGCAGCCTCCAACACGGGAGGCAGCATCGTTTCCAAGAGCATCTCCAGGGGCGCGGGCCGTAGCTCGTACCGTGGACTGATTAAGGTCTACGAGGGCGCCCGGCATGTAAAGGTGAATGTGGAGTGCGACGCGCTCCTCATCAACGAGGAGTCCCGCACCGACACCTACCCCTACATGGAGATCGAGGACGACACTGCCACCGTGGGCCACGAGGCCACCGTCAGCCGCCTCAACGACGAGCAGATCTTCTACCTCCAGAGCCGGGGCCTGCCCGAGGACGAGGCTGCCGCCCTGATTGTGCGCGGGTTCATCGAGCCGGTGGCCAAGGAGCTGCCGCTCGAGTACGCCGTTGAGCTGAACCGGTTGATCGAGCTCGAGATGGAAGGCTCAGTGGGCTAAACTGGGAGGTGATCATGGTCAAGGAACCCCACCAGTTCATCACCGATTCCGAAGGCAAGCGCACCCATGTTCTGTTGACCATCGAGGAATACGAGGAATTGCTCGATCAGATACTCGACCTGGAAGACGCGCAGGCCCTGCGTCAGCGTCGGGCCGAGGGTGGGGAACGGGTTTCTCTGGACGATCTGAAGAAGCAACTTGGTCTATGAGCTATAGGGTCGAGTTTCATCCCAGAGCCGCCAAAGAGCTGATTAGCCTAGACACCCAGGTTCAGCCGCGCATCGTAGCCGCCCTCGAGCAGTTGAGCGAAGACCCCTTCCGCCACGGTTCCATCCAGATGAAAGGGGAGCAGGCCAGAAGATTTCGGGTGGGCGAGTATCGAATCATCTACGACGTGGACACGACAGAGAAACTGCCGATCGTCTACCGTGTGCGACACCGAAGCGAGGCTTACCGATGAAGGAAATACGGGCTGAGTACGCCGTTGAGCTAAACCGGTTGATCGGGCTCGAGATGAAAGGTAGCGTGGGCTAGTGTCTCGGAACGATCGGGTGGTGTTCAAGGATGGAACCTACGCCATTCGCGAGGTCTGCTGCGTTGAAAACGGCAAGATTCAGACCTGGACAGAAAACCCGATGGCACCGATGGGCGAAACCTTTGAGGAACTGAAGGAAGGCTTCGAGTTCTACCAAACTGCCCTCGAGAAAAGCGTCTTGTATTTCGACACGCATTCAGGGACTTTGGTTGAACAAGCAACGGAGAATTAACCATGAAAAGAGTCTCGTTGATTGTCTTGGCTGTAGTGCTAGCGGCTTGCTCGAGTGGGAATAATAGCACGACTACTCCGAATGGGACTACGACTATCCAGAATTGGCCTGCAAATCGGGTTGGGGTCATTCGGTTTTACGTTTACACTGAAGGTCGTTTCTCTACACAGCCTCTGCAAGTTGGTGAGGCTGATGTAGCATCTAATGGTAGCTTTGTGTTCAATCTCTCACAGATTGCTACCGAGATCACCAGCAACAATGCTGCCCTTACTGAAGGCGCTCGAGGTCTATGTTTCGACATGTCTAAAAATCTCACCTTAAGTCAACCCACAACACGGTTTGCTGCTGTTCTCCCAATTGCCGCCGTTGGTGTAAGCGGGCAGACTCGAGGACTCTTGGGTTACGGTCTCAAGCCATACACCAATTTTCCTCTTGACGTTCAATCAGGCGACGAAATCACTGTACTGCTTTACGCCAATCAAGCAACCCAAGTGACGGGCTCTTGCTCACAATCTGCACTCAACCCTTTTCCTGCGCAGCAGTACAATTTCAACCTCAATCTGAGTCAAGGTTGGAACTATGTGCGTGGTCGAGTGAGTGCAACCTCACCAATCACGGTTGACCTAACTTCGAGCACAACCGCACCAAACAGCGCTCTTTCGTATGCCCCCTTTCCGTCTATGCGGAACCTTGCACTCTCGATTTGGCGAAGGATTTCCTCGCTATCCCATCGCCAGTAAATGTATGATCCACCTCATCCTCGAGAAAGTTACGGCTGGGGAATTGCTCGAGATGCTCGAGCCGAAACGCAGTCACCGCAAGCATGTCATTCCGAGGAGGCGCTTTTTGCCGACGAGGAATCTCTCACTGTACCGTGCTCATTCATGTTCCGCTGGGAGTGACAGTCTTTTGCAACATGAAGCTGGCGACTGTCCTCAGTGAGAGATTCCTCTCTCCGCTGCGCTCCGCTCGGAATGATACCTAAGCGCAAAGGAGTTTTATGACTGCTGATGAATATCTCAAATTACGAGAGCCTTTCTTGCAGAATCCGCTTTCGGTACAGTTGGAAAAACTGGAAGCGAATTTGTGGCGGGTTGCGTTGAAAGATGAGCCTCGAGAAGTCGTTTTTGAAACTATTAGGGAGTCTCAGCACTTTGTAGATTGGATAGTTCGCAGTCTTCAGTTTGATGCTCACGAGGAACTGATTGCGTTTTTGCGAGTAGTCATGCGTCAGATTTCCGAGTGGAAAGCTCACTGGGATAAGACCTGGGAAACCCCCGAACGGATGCGTGTCCAGACTCGAGCCTGGGCCGAAGAGGTTTCGAACTACGCAGCAGAAATCAGAGAGGTCGAAACCCTCTGGGTGCAGGAAACCGAACGTAGATTTGAACAGATGGAAGCGGGCCAAATGCGTGTAATCCTTGGCGAAGAAGTCCGCAAAATGACAGGAGGAAGTTAGTGGAAATCACCTCGACCCTTTCGCGTGACCTCGTGCTCGAGGTCTCCAAGAAGCTTTCCGAGCCCCAGTGGCTGCTCGAGAAGCGCCTGGCCGCCTGGGACACCTTCGCCCGGCTGCCCTACCCCACCACCCGCACCGAGGAGTGGCGCTACACCGACATCACCGAGGTGCCCTTCGAGGAGCTGAAGCTCGAGCTGCCCACCGGTAACTTGTCGGTTATCCCGCAGGCCGTCAAAGACCGCCTGGCCCAGGCCCAGCTCTCGGGTTACGCAGTATTTGTGGGTTCCGACCTGGTGCACGTCGAACTGCCCGAAGACCTCAAGAAGCAGGGCGTGATCTTCAGCAACCTGCACGATGCCATCGCCAATCACCCCAAGCTGGTCGAGGAAAACCTCTTCAAGGCGGTTAACTGGAGCGACCTGGTAGGGACGCAGGTCAACCGCCCAGAGAACTCCAAGATCCCAGCGCTCAACGCCGCGCTCTTCACGCATGGGGTTTTTCTCTACATCCCCAGTAATGTGGAGTTCAGCAAGCCGATGGGGGTCTTCAAGTACCTCGAGGGCGGCCAGCTCTCGAGCTCGCGCACCCTGATTGTGGGCGACATCAACAGCCAGGCTGTCTACATCGAGGAGTACATCTCGCCCGCCAGGGTTTCGGCCTCGGTCAACACCTCCTCCACCGAGATCATCGTGAGCAACGGAGCCAAGGTACGCCACGCCCACATCCAGCTCCTGGGCCAGGGCTTCTACCACTTCCACCGCCAGCGGGCCCACCTCCAGCGCGATGCCGCGCTCAACGACCTGGTGGTAAACATGGGGGCAACCATCAGCCGCGCCGACGTACAGTCGGAGATGCTGGGGGCGGGCTCTTCCTCCGAGATGCTGGGCCTGTACTTCACTTCCGGCAACGAGCACGTAGATCACTACACCCTGCAGCACCACGTGGCCGACCACGCCCATTCCGATGTGCTCTACAAGGGCGCGGCCAAGGATCAGAGCCGTACGGTGTATGCGGGCCTGATCAAGGTGGGGGTGGGGGCGCAAAAAACCGATGCCTACCAGACCAACCGCAACCTGCTGCTGTCCGAGGATGCTCGCAGCGACAGTGTGCCGCAGCTCGAGATCGGGGCCAATGACGTAAAGTGCTCGCACGGTTCGTCCACCGCGCCGGTCGAGCCCGGAGAGTTGTTCTACCTGATGTCTCGTGGCCTGCCGCGCCATATGGCCCAGCAAATTCTGGTCAAGGGCCACATGACCGATGTGCTCACCCGCATCCCCATCGAGCCATTGCGCCAGCATATCGAGAGCATCATCGAGGAGAAGGTGCGGGTCTAGCACACGTCGAAAGCCCAGCGTCGAGGGTCTAGTGCCTTTTTGGGTTTTAGCTTTTGACCCTCGACCCTCGACCCGTGACATTTATGTGGATTCCCGTCGCTACCCCCGAACAGTTCGTGAATGGCCGCCTGGTAGTGAAGGTGGAGGGCGAGAAGACCCCGGTGCTCTTGCTCTACACCGGACAGGAAGTTTTTGCCATCTCAGACATCTGCACCCACGACAAAAACCCCCTCTCTGATGGCCCCGTAGAAGGCGAGACCATCCAGTGTACCCGCCACGGAGCCCGGTTCAACCTGCGCACCGGTAAGGCCACCCTGCCGGCACCGCGCCCGGTCAAGGCCTATAAGACCAGACTAGAAGACGGGCAGGTCTGGCTGGAGGTTTGACCGACCGCCTGGAAAAATGACCCCTCGAGACGCGCACTGTGCGGCGCATCGCCATACATACAAACCGGGCGTACCCCGCGCATCCGCTGCAGAAAGCGCCCTGATACCGGATTCAAAAAGATCATCCTCCAACCAGGAGACCCGGAGGCTCTCTTTTGGAATCCGGGTGCACACCCCTCCCGGACGGTCGGCGAAAAAAGCGTCTCCCTTCGGTTGGGTTCTAACCGAATCTGGTATGAGACCTGAGGGGTGCGAGTTCAGGATGCAAGGACGGGCAGTCATCGCCCGACCCAACGGTCTCGTTTTCGCTCGAGGTGTAGCGTCCGGGGGTGACGGCATGGCTTTACTGCAGGCGAGCGGTTAAAGGGCCTTAGCCCAGGTCGCTCACCTTTTGAACCTCCTGGGCATCCAGGTGGTGCACATCGGGTGGGGCAGTATACCAGCGCCCATTGCGGCAGATCATACGAACGATGGCGCAGTTGGGAATCCATAGCGACCGGTGGAAGTGCAGGTAGCGTCGCATGGCCGGCTCGTCCAGGTCGCGCTCGGTGCGAAGCATCTGCCAGAGCATGGCCCGCATAAAGAGCCCGTGACCAAAAACAACGGTGAGGCCAGTAAGGCGGTTCATGCGCCCCAGGGCCGCATCTATTCGGCCCAGCAGATGGCGGAAGGTCTCGGCCCCCTCCCCATCCCAGTAGTCGGGATCGCAGCGCGCCCAGTACTGCTCGAGGTGGGGCCAGCGCTCCTCAGCGCTGGTGTGGTTGCGGTGGACATGGGAGAGTTCGGTGAACTCCTGTACCGGCCATTCTTCCTGTAGCACCTGGGGAAACCGCTCGAGTAGGGGCTGGGCGGTCTGTTTGGTGCGGATGAACGGTGAGGTAACCACCCGATCAGGGGCTTGGCCAAAGGCTCTGGCCAGGGAGCGGGCTTGTCGCCAGCCCAGCTCGGTCAGGACGGGAGCCGCCGCATTCGCGGTGCGCTGCCCCGCATTCGAATCGCTCTCACCGTGTCGAATCCACCAGACTTCGGTCAAGCTCATTGCTTAGCATCATACGGGGGGTATGGGCAAGACGAATCAAGTCAACCTCACAACCTCGCCGAAAGGAAAACCGCTCGAGTCCAGCCCGCCCGGCGCAACCACCCACAGCGTGGAAAGGTGCGGCGTTTCCGGCGGAAAATCACCAAATCCGTCGGTGAGGTAGATGCACACCCCCCCCAGGTGCGGCTCGTGGCGCTCGAGCACGTCGGCGAAAAAAGGCCGGAAGTCGGTACCGCCGCCGCCCTGAGGCGCAGGGATTTCACCCTCGGCCTTGAGCGGGTAGGGGCCGTAGATGGTGGCATCCGCGTAGTAGAGGTGGGCTTCCAGGTGCGGGTAGGCCCGCAGGATGCCCTGTACTTCGCTCAGGAATAGTTTGACGAGCGCGTCGTCCACCGAGCCCGAGGTATCTACTGCGATGTAAACCTTGAGACTTTCGCCCTCGAGGGTCTCCAGATACAGGCCCCGCCCGATGTGGCGGCGGTCATAGCCGGTAAAGTCGGTGGGGGTACGCACCAAAAAACGCCACAGCAGGCTTTTCCAGTCGAGTTGGGGTGGCCCTGCTAGCCCGAAAGCGCGTTCCAGGCCCACCGGGAGATGGCCTTTCTGCACACTCCGGGCCACCGCCTGGGCCTGTTGCACGGCTTTTGTCCAGTGCTTTTCGAGACCGGCTTTCTCGGCCTCACTCAAGGAATTGCTGTCCAAGAGCCTCTTGCCCCGGAATTTCCCGCCCTTGCTATCCGGTTTGGCATCCTTACCCTCTCTGCTATCCGGGCCCTCCTGCTCTCGAGCATCGGCGGGAGGCGCCTCGAGCAAATCCACAAAAACCAGCTCTGGCTGCTGCTCACGGGGCAACAGGGCATACGCTTCTTCGGCGGAATAGCGCTCGAGTTCAGGGTTTCGGATATGCCCCTCCGGCAGACGGAAGCTGTTTTGCAGCAAAATGCCGTTTACCACAGTATCGGCGGCGATATTCCAGCGCTTTTGGTCGCGGTGGGAGCGGCGCGGTACATGAAGCAGTGCAGCGTGCAAAACCTCGTGCAGCAACACCCCATCGAAGTGTTCGTCGGGGAGAGCCCCCATAAAGTGCGGGTTGTAGAACACGTCGCGCCCATCGGTAGCGGCAGTGGGGAGCTCGAGGCTGGGCCTATAGCGGGCAAACAAGGCCAGTGTGGCGAAGAAAGGCGACTTCATCCGCAGGCGCAGCAAGCTCGCGCTAATCCGGCGTTCCAGCGCAGGATGCGGGCTGGGTGGTTCAGGCTTGGGATGGGCGGCGTTTTCGGACATGCTTACACCGGGGGTGTGGCCTAGGGCCTGGGGTGAGGGGGGTCTCGAAGCTCACCGCCCAGGTTCTTTCGATCCTTGCCCCTCAACTCTAAGCTCTGAGCTGCCTGGGCCCGAACCAGCCGGCTGCCATCCTGGGCCAGGCGCTCCAGCACTTCCACCGGGGTCTTCGGGTTCTGCGCCACCGCGTAGCGAACCACCCACTCCGGCGCAGCCCAGTGGCGCACCTTGGAGAGTTCGCGGGCGGGGATTTCGGGCCGGGATAGGGCCACCGCACGGTTGAGGGCAAAGTGCGACCTCGAGCTGCGCAAGACCAGTCGAGCACGGTAATGCTCCAGAGTCTGGGCGTCGAGGTGGGGGTTGCGCAGGGCAGATAGGCGCACATTTTCGTCTATATCGTGCAGCAGTTCGCTTAGCAAAGCCTGCGGGGTGTGGCGATGCTCGGCCACCGCCTGGCGCACCTCCCGCTCAGGGTCTTGGGCCAGGGAGACCAGCAGCTCAGCAGTCAGGGCTGGGTTCATGGCGACTGCTTGTCGCACCGACCACTCGAGGTCGCGCACCAGTTCGTGCAAAGCCTCGAGGGGTGTTGCAGGGTTTTGTGCGGCCAGGACGCGGCTCCAGATGGTTTGCCCGGCCAGTTGCCTCAGGAACTCGCCCTCCAGACCGGGGTCTATCGCTTCGGCTCGGCGGTATTGTTCAATCAAATCGGCGGGGGTTTCCGGGTGGGTCTGGGCGGCTAGCCGAACCATTTCGTCGGAGTCGGTCAGCAGAATGCGCAGGGCCGGGAGCGGGGCTCTGGGATCAAGGGCTACCTGCCAGCGAATGTCTTGCTGATCATCCACACAGAGGCGCTCCAGAAGTTCTTCTGTGGTCTGTGGATGCCTCACCACGGCCCGGCGTACATCGCCATGGGGATCGCTGGACAGCTGCAAAAGTACATCCGCCGCCAGCCCCGGATTGGTGGCAGCGGCCTGTCGCACCCGCCAGTCTTCGTCGCAGGCCAGGGTTCGCAGGGTTTCGGCAGGCGTGAAGGGGTGGCGGGCCGCCAGATGCCGGGCCCAGTCGTTGCCCTGGGCCAGTTTGTCGAGCAGATCAGGGCGCAGGGGCTCACCCTTCTTGATCCTCTGGTAGAGCTCGACCAGGCTCATCTGCGGGTTCAGCCCGGCGAACCGTCCGGCAAAAAGCGATTCCAGGGCGGCTTCGGGCACCTGGGGGTGGTTGGCCACCGCCTGGCGCACATCCCGATCGGGGTCGTGGGCCAGTTGCTCAAGCACCAGCACAGGGGTGGCAAGATTGGCCGCCACGGCTTGTCGTACTCTCCAGTGGTCATCATGGGCCAGTTGTAGAAGCAGGTTTTGGGGGGTGCGGAGGTTCTGCGCCATCTGTACGCGCACATCGGGCTGCTCGTCACCGGCCAGCACCTCGAGGCTTTCCAGCGGGGTAGAGGGGTGCACCGCCACCGCCTGCCGCACCTCGGGGTCGGTATCGGCGGCCATTGCGGCCAGGATAGCGGGCGGGGTTTTGGGGTTGTAGGCCACCGCCATGCGGGTGTGCCAGTCAGGGTCGTCGTGGCAGCGCTCGAGGATTTCCGAGTCGGTATTGGGATGAACTGCGGCCAGTCGCCGGGCC
>NZ_CALMCQ010000341.1 GCF_937863175.1 uncultured Meiothermus sp.
CTATCTACCTGCGTTGCTCCTTATACTCCTTGGCCTGGCCAGTGGTCAAACCGGCCCGTCCTACATCACCCCGGAACTCCAGCGGCTGATCCAGGCTGGGGGCCAGAACTACTCCAACGTCTTGCTCAGGCAAGCCTCCGACCAGGCCCTTTGCTCCATACACCGCAACAAGCTACCCGCCGAGGTGCTGGGCTCATTTATCGAGGAGCAGCGCAGAAACATCAAATACCCCGCCGATGGCAGGTTGATGGGGGATTGGAAACAGGGCGAACCCATCTTCAACACCCTGGCCAGAGGCAACTGCTTCTCCTGCCATCTGGGCTCCCCGCTCAACATCGGCGGCAACGTGGGGCCAAGCCTGGAGAAGTACGGCCAGCGGGGCACTTCCCAAGCGGTTCAGAAGTATAGCTACGAGGTGATTTACAATCCCTGGGCCTACTTCCCCTGCACGGTGATGTACCGCTTCGGACACGGGGGGCTGCTCGGGCCGGAGGAGATCGCCCACGTGGTGGCCTATCTGCTCGACCCGGCCTCGGACTTCAACACCAAACCGGCGCTCAGACGTTAGCCCCGCGAACTCTGTGCGCTCCCCTGGCGCGCACCTGGGCCCGGGAATGGAGGTGGTATGACCCGCCGTGAACTGATACAACTTGTGCTGGCCCTGGGAATTGCCTCCCCGAAAGCCTTTGCCCAGGCTATGGAACGTCCCGAGGCGCTCTACCACCTGCCGCCTTTTGGCAACGTCACCCTGCTCTTCAACACCGATATGCACGCCCAACTGCGGCCCCATTACTTCATGGAGCCGACCAACCTCCTGGCAGCCAGGGCCCTGGAAGGCCGACCCGGCTACCTGGCAGGCGAGGCGTTTCTGCGGTACTACAACCTCAAGCGGGGCAGCCTGGAAGCCTACGCTTTTTCCTCGGTAGACTTTGTGGCCCTGGCCCAACGTTTGGGGCCAATGGGAGGCGGGGCTTACGTTGGTGCGCTCATCAAACAGCAAAAGGCCCAGGCGGGAGCAGAGCGAACCCTGGTGCTGGATGGGGGCGATACCTGGACAAACTCCGGCATCTCGCTGCGCACCGAGGGGCAGGTGATGGTGGACTGGATGAACCGGGTGGGCTTCGACCACATGGTCTTCCACTGGGAGTACACCCTGGGGCGCAGACGGGTGGAGGAGCTGGTCAAGGAGCTAAAAGCCCAGATCATCAGCTTCAACATCGTGGACGACCTCTTCGGTGACCCCATCTACCCGACCCATGCCCTCCACCAACTGGGGGGCTACACCCTCGGCATTATCGGCTCGAGCTTCCCCTATGTGAAGGTCTCGCATCCCGAAGAATTTTCCGAAGGGCTTTCCTTTGGGGTGCGGGAAAACGAGCTGCAAAAACAGGTGGACGAGCTGCGAGGCAAGGGGGTAGATGCGGTAGTGATGCTCTCACACAATGGGGTGCCGCTGGACTCGGCCCTGGCCCAGCGTATCCAGGGGATTGATCTGATCCTCACCGGCCACACCCACGACTTCACCCCCACCCCCCTCCGCATCGGCAACACCTGGCTGGTAGCCGGTGGTTCGGCGGGCAAAGCCGTGGTACGGGTGGACTTGCGGCTGAAGAAAGGCGGCATTGCCGATCTGCGGGCCAGAACCCTGCCGGTAGCAACCCACCTGATCAAACCCGATGCCGAACTCGAGCGCTTCGTCCTCGAGGCCTATGCCCCACACCGCGAGTACCTCGAGCAGGTACTGGGCACCACCGAAACCCTGCTGTACAAACGCGACTCGACCTACTCAACCTTCGACGAACTGGCCGGCAGGGCAGTCCAGGCCGCCTATCCCGAGGTAGAGGTGGCCTTTAGCACCGGCACCCGCTGGGGTACGGCCATCCTGCCAGGGCAGGCCATCACCATGGACGCACTGCTGGCCTATACCGCTTTCACCTATCCCGAGGTTTATGTCTTCAAGCTCAAGGGAGACCGCTTGCAAGCGGTGCTGGAGGATGTGGCCGCCAACACCTTTAACCCCGACCCGTTCTACCAGCAAGGCGGGGACATGAGCCGGGTTTTTGGGCTTTCCTACGATCTGGCCGTGAATGCCCCCACCGGGCAACGCATTCGCAACGTGGCTATCCGAGGCCGCCGCCTCGACCCCCACCGGGAATACACCCTGGCCTCTTTTGGCGGGCGGTTGCAGCGCAGCGGCACCCTGGTGGAAAAATACACCCCCCGCCCCATCCACGAGGTAATTGCCGAGTATCTGAAGCAGGTCAAGACCGTGCGCATTCCCCCCCGCCCCAGCATGCGGGTACTGGATCAACGCTATGTGCTGCCTGGATAAAAAGGAGGAATATAGGTGAAAAAAAGATATTTCGGTTGGCTGCTGGCTGTGCTTCTGGCTGGGTTAACCCTGTCCCAGCAAGGCCCCTTCCAGCAACGGGTCAACCAGGCCATCCAGAGCGGCGGAAGCCGGTTCGCCGAGGCCATGAAGCAAGACCCCGACCAGGCCCTCTGTTCGATCCACCGCGACCGGCTGCCCCCCGAGCTTGCTGGGGCCTTCCTGGAGCGCCAGCGCGCCCTGATTAAGTACCCTGCTAATGGCAAGCTGATGGGAGACTGGAAACAGGGCGAGGCCCTCTTCACCGACCCCCGCAAGGGCAACTGCTATGCCTGCCACACCGGCGACCCTAAGGAGGCCGGGGCAGGCCTTCTGGGGCCAGGGCTGGTGGGGTACGGTCAGCGTGGCATCAGCGAGCCTGTGGTCAAGTACACCTACGACAAAATCTACAATGCCTGGGCCACCATGCCATGCTCGCTGATGTATCGCGCGGGTGTCCACGGCATTCTTACCCCCGAGGAGAGCGCTCACGTGACGGCCTTTCTGCTCGAGCCTGCCTCGCCCGTGAATGCCCGGAGGTGATGCCATGCGAACCGATCGAAGCCTGATAACTGGATTTTTGCTGGCGCTGGCCTTTGGCCTGGGTATCGCACTCACCCAGCAGCAGGAGGTAGACCCTTTCAAGGAGGCCCAACGACAGCGTGAACTATTCCGACAGACCGCCGGGATTCTGCCCGGAGAGCTGTATGCCGCTCAGGGCGAGGAGCTATTCGCTCAGAAGCGGGGCCCCCGGAATGCCTCCCTCGAGGCCTGCGACTTTGGCCTGGGGCCGGGGAAGCTCGAGGGTGCCCATGCTCAACTGCCCCGCTATTTTGCCGACACCCGGCGGGTCGAAGACCTCGAGACCCGTATTGCTAGCTGCATGGTGCGGCTACAGGGCTTTAAGCTTGCCGAGATTAAACGCGAAGATATCAAGGCCCTGAGCGCCTTTGTGGCCTCCAAGTCCAGCGAGATGCCCCTCCGGGTGGTGCCGCGCACTTCCCAGGAGATTGCCATGTACAACCTCGGGCGCGAGCTGTGGTTCCACCGTGCGGGCAACCGCGACATGAACTGCTCGATCTGCCACGATGCGTACGCAGGTAGCAGGGTTCGGCTTTCACCGGTGCGCAGCCCCCGCCAGGGCCTGTCCAACGAATGGCCGGCCTACCGCTTCGAGGCCGACAAGCTTTACACCCTGCAAGATCGCATCGCCTTTTGCTATGTCTCCATCGGGATAGCCGCCCCAGAGTTCTACTCGGAGCCCTACATCGCGCTCTCGGTCTATATGCTGGCTGAGGCCACCAGGGGTAGAAATAGTCTGACCGAGATGCCGGGCTTCACCCGCTAGGAGTCGTCATGCGCCGCTTGGGATTGGGGTTGGTAGTACTGATGGGCCTGGGGCTGGCCCAGGAGATGACCCCGGGCTCGCTAATAGAGCTGGGCAGCTTCATCAAAAAGATAAACCCTGCCAGCTATCTACTCTACGCTGCCGAGGCCAGGGAGTACGTGGAGGTCTTTGAACCCTTCATCCTGGACGTCCGCACCAACGAAGAACGGGCCCGTGGGTTCATTCCCGACTCGGTACCGATTCACATCAGCCAGCTCCCCGACCGCCTGGGCGAGCTTCCCAAAGAGAAAGACCGGCCGATCCTGGTCTACTGCGGCACCGGCCATGTGAGCGCAGTGGCCGCTGCATATCTGCGGGCGCTGGGCTACCAAGAAGTCAAAAATCTCAACGGGGGTTTTCGGAGCTGGGCAGAACTAAATCTGCCTATCAGAAGACCCTGAAGGAGGCCCTATGAAGTTCAAGCTGTGGTTGTTTGCGGTGTTCATCCTGAGTATGTCTGCGCTGGCCCAGTCACTGGAAACCACCTTGCGGGGGGTAGGCCTGGCCGATGCCCAGGCCCGGGTCGAGGCTGCCGTCACTGCCCAGGGTTTGAAGGTGGCCCGCACACTCAACCTCGGGGTGCAGGTCCGGGGCTTCCGGGCCGATTTTCCCGACTACCTCCTGATGGTGCTCGAGCCCGAAGCTGGCGTACTGGCCGCCGTGCAGGAAAACGTGATGAGCGCCATCATTCTGCCGCCCACCCTCTACCTGCACGCGGCCCGGCCGGGGGTGGTCACGGTGGGCACCTT
>NZ_CALMCQ010000342.1 GCF_937863175.1 uncultured Meiothermus sp.
GACTGCTGGAGCGCATTCTCGACTGGGCTGGAGCCAGCGGGGGTGGGGTTCTCCTTCTGGACGAGGAAAACTTTCTCCAGCCGCAGGTGCTTCGAAACCTTGACCTGCCCGTCCATGCTTTTGTTCCCGAAAACCAGTGGAAGGAAGCCCTGGAAAATTCGGTATTCGTGAAAGACCACCTGCTGGCCGTGCCGCTGCGCGAACAGACCTCTATTGGCCTGCTGCTGGTGCAGGGTGAGGCCGAAAACCTGCGACAGCGGCTGCCCTTTCTCCGCTTTCTGGCCGCACAAGTAGCCCTGGCTGTGCGCAATGCCCAGGCCTATCTGCGGGCCGAGGAGCTGGCCCTCACCGAAGAACGCAACCGCATCGCCCGCGAAATCCACGATGGCATCGCCCAGGCCCTGGCCTTCATGGCCCTCAAGCTTGACCTGTCGGAGCGCCTGCTCCAGACCGACTTAAGGCGGGCCACAGAAGAACTACAGCAGGTTAAGGAGACCCTGCGGGGCCAGATTCGCGAGGTGCGGCGCAGCATTTTCGCCCTGCGGCCCATTGACCTCGAGCGCTACGGCTTTCTCGAGTCGGTACGGCGCTATGCCAGCGCCTTTGCCGAGCAGGCGGGCTTCCGCTTGCGTCTGAGTCTTCCGGAGAACCTCGAGCTGTCCCAGGCTTCCGAGCTGGTTTTTTTCCGGGTCTTGCAGGAGGCCCTGACCAATGCCGCCAAGCATGGCAGGCCGGGACTGGTACAGGTTAAGCTCACCTCGCAGGGTGAGCGTGGCGGCGTGCTGGAGATCAGCGATAACGGCAGGGGTTTCAGGGCCGGGGCCACGGCGGACGGTATGGGCGGGTTTGGTCTGACCCAGATGCGCGAGCGGGTGGAGGCCCGGGGGGGGCGCTTTGCGGTCGAATCGGTGGAAGACAAAGGAACCAGGGTGCGGGCCGAGTTGCCGTTCTGATTCCAGGGCGGTTGCCGTAGAAGACACCGCCATTCACAGAACCCGGAGGTGATCAGGGGGCGGTTCTCAAAGCAACCAGGGATGCAGTTAATTTGAAAACTGCCTTCGCGGATTAACCTCATCTCTGCAAGGTATGCAAACCGCCTCCCCCCGTGAAGTTTTCGGTCGCGAATACCCCCGTGATACTGCCTGAAACCCCTCTAACCCCCGTGGAATTATCTTGGCGATTCAGGCCCGCAACGCACGGCCCGGCTGCGGCCTTGTGGGGGTAACACCACCTGGTACTCGGCTTGCAGATTCACAATTCGACCTGAAAGCCTGATCAGAATCAGGGTTTCGCGATCCCGCGCGTTTTCCCAACGATCCAGGCTGGGGGCATAGCTGGCTGTCTCACCCGGCAAGAGCACCCGGATACGCCCGTTCTGCACAGCCCCTACATGGAACCCAGCGGGTTTGGAAAAGTCGGGGATCTGGTCGTAGGGTGCCTTCAGGTTGGCCTCGGCCCAGACCCGGCTGGCTGCTACATACACGGTTCCGGCGGGGTCGTTCACCCGCAGCTCGTGCAGGCAGCGCCGGGCTTTGGGATCTTCATCAAGCAGTTTGGCCAGGTAGGGTGGGGCATCGCTGCGGTCAATCAGCAGCTTGCGGGCCAGGTAGATATAGCCCAGATAGGGATTGACCGGACTGCGGGCCGTACCCAGTTTGAAGACCGTGGGCCCGATGGTGAGGGTGGGACTGGCCCAGCCTGTCACCCTGACCGGCGTTCCTTGGCCCAGATCCACCTGGGCCAGGTTGATGAAGAGGTCGTCGAACACCGCATAGTAAGTATTGTTCTGGCTGACCATCCGCAGGTACAGGCCGTTGGTGGTCTGGGGGAACCGAACCTCGAGCAAGTAGCGCCCCAGAATACCGGTCTCGCTAAAACGCACCCCTTTGGGCTCGAGCAGGCTCCGCAGCTCGCTCACACGCAGTAGCGCCGGCTGCTGCACTCCCCCAACCACCCAGGGCACAGAGTGAACCGCGTTTTGAGCCAGGGTCAGGAGCATGACTGCCCAACCCAGCCACAGCAAGCCCTTTTTCACCCACTACCTCCCTTCATCCGGTCTGTACCAGAAGACTGGCTTACACCTCGAGAGCCCGGCCCCACTCCCCCAGGAAAGCCGTTTTGCCACGCTCGCGCAGGGCCTGTCCCAGGCTTTGCAGCTTGTCTGCTTCGCCATGCACCAGCACCACGCGTTTCTCGCTGTCCAGCCAGTCGAGCAGTTCATCGCGACCCGCATGGCCCGAAAAACCGCCCAGGGTATGGGTCTTGGCCCGTACCCGCACCGTCTCGCCGAACATCCGCACCGTTTCGGCCTTGTGGATTAGCAGCTCACCCAGGCCGCCCCTGGGCTGGTAGCCCGAGATAATCACCGCGTTGTCGCTATCCGGCAGCCCCAGGCGCAGGTGGTGCAGGATACGCCCACCAGACAACATCCCGTTGCCCGCAATGATGATTAGCGGCCCCTTCATCAGGTTAAGGGCTTTGGACTCCTCCACACTGTGGGTGTAGTCGAGTTGCCGGGGCCGGAAGGGGTCGTGGCCTTGCGAATAGATGTGCTGCACCTCGGGGCTGAAAAAGTCCCGCACCCTGGGGTAGATCTCGCTGATTTTGGAAGCCATGGGCGAGTCCACAAACACCGGAACGCTGGGAATGGCCTCGCGCTGCTCGAGTTCACGCAGGTAGAACAAAATCTCCTGGGTACGCTCGAGGGCAAACGAGGGTATAAAGACCTTGCCCTCACGGCGTATCACCTCGCCCAGAATCCCGGCGAACTCCTCGAGGGTAGCGGCAAAAGGCCGGTGAGAACGGTCGCCGTAGGTTCCTTCGGCTATTACCAGGTCTACCTGGGCCGGGTAGTCGGGGTCGGGCAGTACAGCTTTGCGCCGGTGCCCCAGATCTCCACTGAAGATTAGGGTCTTGCCCTCGGCTTCCAGCTGAATGAAGGCACTCCCTGGCAGATGCCCTGCATCCCGCAGGCGGTAGTGGAAAGGCCCCAGGCTGCGGGTCTGGTAGTAGGTAAACTCCTCCATGCGCCCATAGAGTTCGGCCAGGTCTTTTTCATCCCAGGGCAAAGGTGGCGTTTCACGGCCCTTGCGCCCCAAGCGCTCGCGCTCTTCCTGCATCAACTTCAGCGAGTCTTGCAGAATCACTGGCAGAATCAGCCGGGTCGGCTCGGTCACATACACGCGGCCTGGGTAACCCTGCCGCACCAGCATGGGCAGGCGCCCGATGTGGTCGTGGTGGGCATGGGAGATCAGCACTGCGTCAATGCTTCTGGGCTCGAAGCCAAATGGCTCCTCGTTGCGCTCCTCGTTCGCCCCCTGGTAGGCCCCACAGTCCAGCAGCAGTCTGAAATCTTTATGTTCGACCAAATGACAGCTGCCGGTTACGGTCTGGGCTGCGCCAAAGGGGGTGACTCGCATGAATGTACTGTACCAGACTGTTTGCAAGCGGGCTGCCGATTGTGGGGTGACATGTTTTTGGCCTGTACGCAACTCCTGGAGCCGTTGAAAGTTAAAAGTTGAAGGATAGGTGCTTCCATCGTTGTTTTGTCGGTCAACTTTCGACCTGCGACCTGCGACACCCGCATTCTCGAGGGGCCAGCCTCCGGGTGGGCGTTTTTCCAGGGGTGGTTTTGCCTCTATTTGCGGCCTTTATTCGGCCTTGACAGCCCCTGGCGTGTGGTGTAACCTGACGACTTGGACGAGGTTCGACCCCTTTGTCCACAGCTTACCCTCGGAAAGACAACAAGCCGGGCCACCCTAGCTCAACTGGTAGAGCACCCGACTTGTAATCGGAAGGTTGTCGGTTCAATTCCGATGGGTGGCTCCACCAGGGTAGGTGGCCGAGTGGTTAAAGGCGACAGACTGTAAATCTGTTCTCTCCGGAGTACGGCGGTTCGAATCCGCCCCTGCCCACCAAGCACCTTTCGGTGCGCCGATAGCTGATAGCCAAAAGCTATAGGCTATCAGCTATTAGCGGCGCGAAGCGCCAGACGCGGGAATAGCTCAGTCGGTAGAGCATCTGCTTCCCAAGCAGAGGGTCGCGAGTTCGAGTCTCGTTTCCCGCTCCACAAGCGCCACCAGGCGCGAATATCTCCGCGCTCGGGTAGCTCAGCTGGTAGAGCACACCCTTGGTAAGGGTGAGGTCGTCGGTTCAAGCCCGATCCCGAGCTCCAAACCCACACCGCCCGTCCACCGCTGCGGGCGGTGTGTTCCTGAAAAGGAGATGCACCATAGCGGCAGCCAAAGGAGGCGAAACTAATGGCGAAAGGCGTATTCGAACGCACCAAACCACACGTAAACGTGGGGACCATCG
>NZ_CALMCQ010000343.1 GCF_937863175.1 uncultured Meiothermus sp.
CGGAGAAGGTATAACCGCCCCCTGGCTCAAAGCTGAAGACAAAACGCCCGTTGCGCTGGGCCTGGCGGTAGAGGGTCTCGCGCACCATGCGGGCCTCGAGCTTGAGGCTTTCGGGCTGGGGCCAGTAGGGTGCCAGGCGCTCGAGGGCCACACCCCACAGGGCGTTGTCGTAGGTCAGGTAGGGCTCTTTGACCGGGTCGTCGGTGGGGGAGAGGAAGGTGCGGTAGAGCGAGAGCGAAGGGTGTTTTTCCTCGGCAACCCGGGCAAACACCTCCTCCAGCAGATCGCGCAGCTCGGCCACTAGCTCGGGGTTGGGGCCGGTGGCCTCCAGATAACGGGCCAGGGCCAGCGGATAGGCGGCGGCCTGATCGAGCTCGAAGCCTGGATACAGGGGTGGCCCATTCAGGTACTGAGCGTGTTCCCCCGGCCAGCGGGCATGGCGGTGGAACACGGCCTTGAGCACTGCTTTGGCCCGCCTGTGGTCGGCTTTAAGCAGGGCCGGGAAAAACCACAAAAGCGCGTCGCGCGCCCAGTAGGCCCCCGAGACATAATAGTGCGGGCTGCGTGAGGTAAGCAGCACCGGTGGGCCTTCGAGGGTATCGGCCTGGGCGTAGAAGTAGCTGAAAATCAGGTGTCGCCGATAAACCTCGTAGAGCGGGCCAGTATAGTTGGTGGCAAGCAGGGCCAGCTTGTGCAACGTTTTTCGCAGCAGGTTTTCCCAACCCACCCGCCGCAGATGCAGGGCAGTAGTACGGGCGCCATCGCCTTCGGGGGCTAGCCCCAGGTACAGCGTGACTGGGCCAGCCGCCCACTCCAGCACAAACTGCTGGCCCCAGTCTATGCGGGTGGGTGGGGGGTCGGCCTGCCAGCCCAGGGCCAGCAGGGTGCGTTCGGCGCGGGCCTCGAGCACGTAGCTGCCAGTCCAGGCATCGTGGGCGGTGCGAAAACTGGCCTCGAGCCTCTCTTCCTTAAAACGCCGCAGGCCCAGGTATTCCAGATTGCCTGCTACTTGAATTGGCCCGGGTGCGCGGGGCTCGAGGCGCAGGGCCAGCCCCCGTTCACCGTAGGGGGCCAGCAGCGTGACCGTGAGGCGGTCGTTCTCCCAGACCGGAATCCAGTCCGAGAGGCGTGAAACCTTCCAGCCCTGGCCCGACACCTCCAGCAGCGGCTCACCCACCCAGTCCAGCAACCCATTCAGGGTAAGAGAGGCTACCCCAATACGTGAGATCGAGGGGGCCCTGGGGCTGGTTTCCACGTGAATATCGAGGTTCCCGGTGGGCAGGTGTTCTGGTGGGGAGTCCAGGATGGGGGCGGGGGTCATGAGTTCCATAATCGTGAGGTGAAAGAGGAAGCAAAGAGCCTGCTGCTACTGTTTCTTGAGGTTATCGAAGGAAATCCAGATGAAGTACATCGCAAATACCACCCCGGCAACCCCCAGTAGCGTTACCATACTCCGCAGCCAGTGGGCAAACATCACCCCCACCACGACCCCGGCGAAAAACCAGACCAAATGCCAGCGGTACTGCCGCCACACCAGGCTGCCCATGGTTTTGTTCACCAGGACAGCGTACCGCCTTTCTGGTTTTTAACCCAGTAAGCCCAGGGTTTTGTCCTTCCGATTCCATCAGTCCCGGTCCCGGTCGTTTAGAGGGGCGATACTGCGGTGGGGAATCATCTCCACGACGCGCCCTCGCTCGCTCGGGGTGAGGCGGATCTCCAGGCTATCGGGAAAAACTGCCGGCTGGCCCCACTCAATCAGCACCAGCCGGGCCTCGGGCAGGTAGTCTTCCAGGCCCAGGTGGTATAGCTCCTCCTGGTCGGCCATCCGGTAGGCATCAATGTGCACGATCAGGCCCTGCTCGGTAGGGTACTCGTGGATCAGGGTATAGGTGGGGCTGGTCACTTCACCGGCAAATCCCAGCGCCCCGACCAGGAACTTCACCAGGGTGGTTTTGCCCGCGCCCATCGGCCCGGTGAGCAGAACCAGGCTGCCCTGGGGGAGCGTCTGGGCTAGTTTTTGGGCGAAGCGACGGGTGGCCTCGAGGTCGGGTAGCAGCACGGATATAGCATACCGATCCCGAAAACCGCCCCCTCGAGGTTGCTTTTGCTTCGGGCGTATAGTGTCATAATGGCGCGGTTATGGCCTCTGCCAGAACTGCTTCCCTGGCTTTCATCCTGATCTCGGTGCTGATCAACGTGATGGGTCTGGGACTGATAATTCCGGTGCTGCCCAAACTGATCGCAACCCTGGCGGGAAGCGTGGAAGCCGGGGCCCAGATCAACGGCATCTTCTTTGCGGTCTATGCGCTGATGCAGTTTGTGTTTGGCCCCATTCTGGGCCTGCTCTCCGACCGCTACGGGCGTCGCCCGGTTCTGCTGGCCTCGAGCCTGGGAACCGCCCTTGATTATCTGATTGCGGCCCTGACGCAGTCCATCTGGATTTTGTTTCTGGCTCGAGTGGTCGCCGGAGCGCTGGGAGCCAGCCTTTCCACCGCCAATGCCTACATTGCCGATATCTCTAAACCCAACGAACGCGCCCGCAACTTTGGCCTGATCGGGGCCACCTTCGGGATGGGCTTCGTGCTGGGGCCAGTGGTGGGAGGGGTGCTGGGCAACATAGATCTGCGCCTACCCTTCTTTTTTGCGGCGGGACTGGCTTTTCTCAACTTTCTATACGGCTACTTTGTGTTGCCCGAGTCGCTCAGACCAGAAAACCGCAACCACAATGCCAGGTCGCTCAATCCCTTTACCGCCCTCAAAATTCTGGGCCAGACCCCCCTTCTGCGTGGACTGACCTCGAGCCTGGCCTTGATTTTTCTGGCCTTCGGGGTTTTGCAGAGCGTCTGGGTCTTGTATACCGCCTACAAGTTTGACTGGAAACCGCTCGAGGTCGGCTTTTCGCTATTCCTGGTGGGGCTCGGTGGGGTGGTGGTGCAGGCCGTGCTGATCCGACCGGTGGTAGCAGGCCTGGGCGAGCGTAGGGCCCTGATTCTGGGACAGAGTGTATCCATTTTCTCCTTCACCCTTTATGGGCTGGCCACCCAGGGCTGGATGATGTACGCCATCATTGTTCTGGCGGCCTTTAGCAACCTGGGCCAACCCCTGATTCAATCGTTTTTAACCCGCGAGGTCTCGCCCCAGGAACAAGGTGCTTTGCAGGGCGCCCTGGCAGGGGCCCAGAGTCTCACGGTAGCTGCGGGGGGCTTGCTGGGTGGCTTCATTTTTGCGATGGTGGTTGGGCTGGAACATGCCGAGTGGCTGGTGGGACTTCCCTTTTTTGTGGGGGCCTTGATGTATCTGCTGGCCGCCATCAATACCACCCGGCTGTTCCGTCGGACAGCCGAAGCCACGACGCGACCCAGCTGAAACGTGGAGACCCACGGCCGGTGCAGTGGCGGTATGCCCATCAAAAACCACGTTAATACCGGATTCAAAAAGATCATCCTCCAACCCGGAGACCCCGAGGCTCTCTTTTTGAATCCGGGAGCATACCCCTCCCGGACGGTCGGCGAAAAAAGCGTCTCCCTTCGGTCGGGTTCCGAGTCTGGTATAACCGGCCCAGGCTCGAGGTCAACCTTCATAACGGGTAGTGCGCATAAGGGTTCTGGTGGGGTGGGCCGTCGGAAACCCACAGTTCTAGCGTCCCCAAGTTCATAATTACCGAGGCCAGGGTGCGGTAGGGTTCGCCCAGTTCGTACTCTTCCTGGCTGGCGGTGCGGCAGACCGCATAGGGCGCACCCTCCCGGTCGGAGAGGGCGGCTTTCAGGTCTTCCAGGCCGGGTTTTTCTACTGCGCCCAGCCGGAGACTGAGGCGTCTGGCCCGGTGGTGGGAGCGATCCAGCCATTCGATGGGCGGAACCTCGATTCCAAAGCGCTCGGGTGCGATGTAGTGGTTGGCATGCACCAGCAGACGCGGGTCTTCCCAGACTCCAATTCCAGCAGGCGAGACCTCCAGATCCACCGCCTGCTCCCCCTGCCCAATCAGGAAGTTGCCCGAGGCGGTGCGCGGGCTTTCGACAATGGCTGCCCGGGCCTCCGGCAGGGTTTTCTGCCGCAGGGCTTCGTAGGTACGCAGATGGAAAGGTTTGCCCAGGCCCGCCCAGTCGTCGCCGACCGAGACCAGCCCGTTGATGCAGAGTCCCAGTCCGTGGGAGTTGAGGCCCATCTTCCCGCCGAAGATGCCGGCCTCGGTAAAGGCCAGCACCCGGGTTCCGTCGGGTTCGGTGATGTGTTGCAAAGCTCCCTGCACCCCTTCCATCCAGTCCCAGTTCTGGCCCATCCAGAGGTGGCCGTCGGAGCTATGGCCTGGCAACAGCGCAAAAGCTGTGCAGCCGTTGGGGGCCTCGCGGGCCAGATAAACCGGGGCGGTGTCCTGGGCGAACTGGTAGTAGACGATTTCGTAGCGCACGTTGAGGGTGGCGATGTCCACCAGGGGTTGCCCCGACCCTGCCGCGATGCCCTCGATCCCCAGAGCATAGGCTGGATTTTGTTGCTGGATGGCCCCAAAATACCGCTCGCCCCGGCTGCGGGCCTCGGCTGGGGACAGTTTGCACTCGACCTCGAAGCGATGGAAATAGACCTCGAGGTTATGGGCAATGCGGTCAGCCAGGGCGACTCCTTGCTCGAGGCCCTGGTCAAAGGGAGAACCCGAAAGTTGCAGGTAGGGCAGCATGTCTGCCCATTATGGCCTATGGCCGGAGCCTCTTCTACGGTCTCGCACCAGGACTGGCCCCTATCGTGAAATCGGAAAATGCGCGGCGCCACCTCGAACCCTTCGACTAAGCTCGGGGCAAGACTCAGGGCAGACTCAACAACGCTGAAAGTTTGAAGCGCCGTACTACGCCGAATTCGACGAACCGGAGCGCAGCCGTTGCTTCGCCTGGCGGCCTCAGCATGACCTTCGATAATTTTTGTACGGCCCCAGAGGCCAGCTCCACTTTTGTGATAAGAGCCAGCACCAGGATCTCGAAGCTGCAAACGGCGGGTCGAGCCCTTAATACAAGCCTGTATTTTGCTTAACAGCCATAACGGTAGCCGCAGAAATTGCGTCCAGGCGCCACATTCTACTTATGGCGTTACGGGCAGTTCTACGTAACGGTTCTATTCGCACTTGACGTGGGCGTTTTTGCCTAGGCTGGGAGTCGGCAGGAACACTACGGAGCATCCCATATGCCCAAAAAACGCCATTCCATTCCCATCTGGCTTCACCGAATCGTCGCATTGTCCATCGTTGTTTTGTTGGTGGCCTGCGGTGGCGTGAACAGGCCCGCCACCCTCCCGCCGAGCGACCAGGGCTACCTGCTCACGGTTCCCCTGACTTCCAGCGATACCCAGGAAAGCCTGGCCCAGCGATACGGCGGTGAGGTGATTGCCTGGCTGGACGGCCAGGCCATCCTGAAGTTGAGCAGCCAGGCGGCTGCGGCCTTGCAGGGCCGGGGGGTCTCGCTGCAAAACACTACCCTGGAGCCCAACTCCACTGTGCGTAGCCCGGCCATGGCCCTGAGCTTCCACACCTGGGCTGGGGGCTTCGGCTCCTGGGCAGGCGGCTGGAGTCACTGGGTAGGTGGTACCAGTACCATCCCAACCCTCCCCAGCGAGAACCGCTTCCAGTTTATGCTCACCAGAGTTCCGCAGGCCCAGGCCCTCAGCCGTAACTTTGGGCAGGGCATCAAGGTGGCGGTAATTGATACTGGCATTGACCTCAATCACCCCCAGTTCACCAACCGCCTGGCCCCTGCTGGTGAGCACTTTGACTTTGTGGGCATGGATGCCATTCCTCAGGAGGTAGCCGGCAGCATGTATGGGCACGGCACCGGGGTGGCCAGCCTGATCCTGCAAGTAGCCCCTCGGGCCACCATCCTGCCGATCCGGGTCTTGAACGGGGATGGGGCTGGTACGGTAGCCGACGTGGTCTCGGCCATCCAATGGGCCATGAACATGAATGCCCAGATTATCAACCTCTCGCTGGGCACCACCGTCAGCGATACGGCCCTACGAACCATCATCAATAGCGCGACCAACCAGGGCCGCTACATCGTCGCCTCAGCGGGCAACACCGGCAATGGCAACATCACCTTCCCGGCAGCCTGGGCCAACAACACCGTCAGCAATCACCAGTTCCTCATCAGCGTGGGCAGCGTCAGCAGTGCCCTGGCCCTATCAACCTTCTCCAGCAGGGGTACCGCGCTAGAATATGTGGCCCCCGGGGCCTCGATTGCGGGGGCCTATCCCGATCTTCGTTTCGCTTTCTACACCGGGACCTCCTTCGCGGCTCCACAGCTTGCGGGGGCGGTGGCCCTGGCGTTGGCCGATACGGAGAATGAAGGCAGCATCGGCGAGTACCTCAAGCTCTCTGCCATCAACCTGGGCATCTCGGGGGTGGAGTGGGGCCTGCTCAACGTGGCCGGCATGCTGCAACAGCCGGGAGATTTCCAGCGTAAGAGAGCCCTGCTGGTTGCTCGCTTAACTGGTGGTGTGCTGTCTAGCGCAGACAGTGTCCTCAGAACCCGTCTGGAAAGCCTGGGCTACACCGTGACCGTCCGGGGGGATGCAGCCAGCACAAGCTCCGATGCAAACCATCAGGATGTGGTGGTGATTTCGGGTAGCATCAGCCCCAGCAGCGTAAACACCAAGTTTAACAGCGTAGCCGTGCCGGTGGTGGTGATGCACTGGGATCTGTTCGACGAGATGCGGATGACGGGTGGTAGCTCGGGAAATCGCAGTGTGCAGACCAGCCAGACCCAGGTCAGGGTGCTGAACAACACCCATCCCCTGGCCGGTGGCCTGCCCGCCTTCCTCAACACCACGGTCTATAGCAGTTCGGACTCGCTCAACTGGGGCAGGGTGGGCTCGGGGGCAGTCAGTGTGGCCAGCCTGACTTCCGACACTGCCCGCTCTACCTTATTTGGCTACAACACTGGGGCCGCATTGCAGAGCGGGACCGCCCCCGCCCGCCGGGTAGGCTTCTTCCCGAATAGTTCGGGTACTGCCCGCCTTACTGCCAGTGGAATGCATTTGCTCGAGGCCGCCATCACCTGGGCTGCATCAGGAAACTAAGGAGCTGCCAAGATGGTTGAACCCAAGAAACCCAACCTCCAGGCCATCCTGGTCATGGACTCCCGCAAGACCTCGCTGGCAGTACGGCAGCAGAACTTCACCGGAGCCTGGTCGCAGCTCTACAAAGCCGGGGATTTCTATCTCGACCTGAGCCTGAAACCCGACACCCACAAAGCCTACCTGCAAGGCTATATCGTGGCCGATCCCAGTCTGCTTTCCTCAATCCAGGGCACCACTTTGCTGCACAACGACCAGACCCAATTGAGCACCCCGATTGGACGGATCGGTTCTTTCCGGCTGGAAGTGCCCGCCACCGGGGCCTACCGGCTGGAGATTGCCCTGCCAGATCAGGTCATTCGGCTGGATAGCATCGAAATCTAGCCCGGTTCCACCCAAGCCAAACCCCCAGGAATTTACCTGGGGGCTTTGGGGTCATGTGGCTTACCAGGGAAAACGCACGATGCTTGCCCGAGAATGGCCCCACTCGTCCTTTGGGAATACCTTTGTGCGGTTTTGCCAAGCCTGACAGAAGGAGCAGTGCTAGGCACCGACGCGTTTTCCAAGTCTGCCCTCGAGCCCAACCGTAACTTATACAAAATTGTACTACTGGCCTTCAGACAGACCAAACACAAACCCCGGCCCCCCGTTCCACAGGCAGTGATCCACGTTGAAGCAGAGGCCATCGTTATATTCCAGCGGGTAGAGCACCATCTGGGGTGCGTAGCCAATCAGGCTGTAGATGGGGGTGTGACCGTGCACCAAACGATTGGCCCCCAACTGTCGTAAAAATTCTTCGGTCAGGCCAGTGCCCCCATTGAGGAAAGAAAACCGGCTAGCGAATTGCTCGGCCAGTCCATCCCAGGATTCGACGTGGTCCGAGCGCAGGATATCGCGCAGGTTGTGGTTGATTTGCTCGAGGCCGTCACCCCATTCCAGGTAGAACAAACTATCGGCATGCATCAACAGGGTGCCTTCGACCAGGGCCAGGGCGGGGCGGTTTTGCAGCCAGCGAACGTGCGCATCGTTCAAGCGCTCAAAGTCGTGTTCTTTTCCTCCCACCCGCTGCCAGATTTCGTAGAAGGTCACGCTTTGCCCCTGGCGTTTAAAGCTGGGGATTTCTATATCGGTAAAACGATGCGCGGCCAGCAACATGGTGTCGTGGTTGCCCAGGAGCGCATGCACGGCGCCACCGGCAGCCTGTGCCGCGTGCTCGAGGCGCATCAAAAGCTCAATCACCCCAATGCCATTGGGGCCCCGGTCGGTATAGTCGCCCAGAAACCAGAGCTGGGCCTGTCCTCCTGTCCACTCGAGTCTATCGCCCACAAAACCCTCGCGCTGCAAGAGCCGGATGAGGGATTGAAGACAGCCGTGGGTATCACCGATGGCGTAATGCACCGCCGGACAGTGTATCATCCAGAACGTGAAAGTACCGCTTGGCAAGCTGTTTTCGGCCTTCGTTCACATCGGGTTGGTGGCTTTTGGCGGGGGCGGCAGTGCCCAGCTCTACCAGGCCATTGTGCTGAAGCGGCGCTGGATGGAGGAGCGGGAGTTTCTGGAAACCACCGCGCTGTGCCGTATCTTGCCGGGGCCAGTGTTTGCCAACACCGCAGCCCACATCGGGATGCGGCTGGGTGGGGTCGCGGGTGGGGCTCTGGCCCTGCTGGGGGTTTTGACCCCTGGGGCCATCCTGATGTTGTTGTTGAGCTTTGCGTATGTTCGCTTCGGAGCGGTTCCCGGCTCACTGGCCGAGAGTGCACTGAACGGCGTTGCGGCAGCCGCCATCGGGTTAATACTGGCCACCATGCTTCGCCAGGCTCCCATTGCGCTGGACTCGCTCAAGGCGGTGGGCCTGGCCCTGGTGGTGTTTGTGACCTATGGCCTGCTGCACTGGCAGTTGTTGCTGGTACTGCTGCTCTCGGTTCCGGTGGGGATGGGTCTGTACTGGCAGGAGGCGGCAATAATGCCCGCCGGAGAACCGACAAGTAGCCCGTCAGGCCAGGGGATGGAGGCCGTTGGTCGTGGGTGAAACCCTCGAGGTCTTCCTGGCCTTTTTGCGCTTTGGGGTACTCAGCTTTGGTGGGGGTATGGCCAACCTGCCCGAGATGGCCCGGGTGATCATCGGCAACGGCTGGGTCACCCGCCAGGAGTTTGCCGATGGGTTTGCGCTGGGGCAGTTTGTACCGGGACCAAACATGCTGGCGGTACTGTTCTACGGACTCGGCGCCGCCGGTCTGCCGGGGGCTTTGGCGGCCATGCTGGGCATGTTTTTGCCGGGTGCGGTAGGGGCCATGCTGCTGGTGCGGGGCTGGGAATGGATGGCAAAAGCCCAGTGGAGCCGGGCCCTGCGCAAGGCGCTGGTGCCCATCAGCATGGGCCTGAGCGCCAGCATGGTGCTGGTTTTGATACAACTGAGCGTGGACTCGCTCTTTTGGGGCGGGGTGCTGGTACTGGCCGGTCTGCTGATTTATCGCGGTGCGAGCGTGGTACTGGTGATTGCCGGTGGGGCCTTGCTGGGGCTCTTGATCGCTTTGGGTTCCTGAGCAACTTATTGCCATGCCTAAAGCAGTATTCAGGCCATTAGCCACAGCACCAGGGCAGCGCGGGGCGCCAACAGCACCAGTACCAGGAGAGCCGTCGGCAGCTTGGTAAGAAACCACATCCCAGAGAAATCTCCCCAGGCGTGACCCGTCCTCAGGGCCATGACCATATCCACCAGCAAATAGGAGGCATCCATTACCAGAGACAGGCTTAGAACTGCGAGGGCAAGTCCAGTCCAACCAAGCTGCACCAACGATACCGCTACTATGATGGTGAAAACTGTTTCCAGGAGTAGCCCACCGGCCACGAAAAGGTACACCCGCCGGGTAGTAGTCAGGTGCTTCCACACCGTCTCGGCATAGGGGTCATAATCGGTTGGGGAAACCCAGCGATCACCATACCGTAGCGCAACGTGCTGGGGAAAGGTAAACAAGCGAATCTGCATCTGATGCGCAGGAATTCCCAGTGCCAAACCTGCTAAATAGTGGCCAGACTCGTGTACAGCAATGAGCACGAAGATACACACGGCGTAGAAAAGAAAAGTGGCCAGGAACTCCATTATTAGAACGCTCCTTGCGACCCAGAATACCAGAGCGCCGCGTCGCTCCCGGGCTCATCCTCCGGCCCTGAGGACTTTTGCCAGGTCAATCCAGGCCGGCATCTTCTCGAAGCCGAGGGCCTCGTTGATGGCCAGCATCGAGCGGTTGACCTGGGCGTTCTCGGTACGCACTGCTGTCTTGCCCAGTTGCCTGGCGTGGGTGAGGGCGGTCACTTTGAGCGCCAGCGCCAGGCCCCGGTGGCGGTGTTCGCGCCGCACGGTAGTAAAGCCGGTGTTGAGGTCGTTGTCGGCGGGCCGCTTGAAGAGCATCGAGACCCCTGCATACTCACCGTCCTTGACTGCCAGAAACCACAGCGCAGGGTCGAAGTCGGGGTTGGAGCGGGTGTTCTCCCAGTAGCGTTCCTGGGTAGGAAAGGTAAACTGCTCTCCCGGCGGCAGCGGTACGTCGTGGCTGCCCGCGTGGTCAAGCTCATACATTTTGCGCTCGTAGTCGGGGTCGTCCAGCAAATCTGCCAGACTTTGGATCTGGTAGCCCAGATCCCGCACCTTTTGCAGATCACTGGCCCAGCGCACGGGCTCGAACCGGCTCAGTTCAACCCTGGACTCCCAGACCCGAAACTCCTCGTGATAGCCGCGTTTCTCGGCAAAGCGCAGCGCCTCTGGCTTGTCGGCACGGGTCGAGGCCAGCAGCTTGATGGGGTTGTGGGAGTGTAGCTCGATCATCATGTGCTCATACAGGGCCGCGCCGATTCCCTGTCTCTGGTGCTCGGGATGAACGGTCAGGCCCACCCAGAACTTCTGCGGGTGATAGAGCCACTCCATCTGAGAAAACAGCGCGTTTCCCAGCATCTCGCCGTTCTGCTCGGCCACCAGCCGGCGCAAGACCAGCCCAGGCTTGAGGCGCCGGTCACCCGCCTCGAGGGTCTCGGGCAGCACGGGGTTGTCGGGCCAGACGGCGTTGCGAACTCGAGCCAGCTCGGGATAATCGGCAGGGGTAAAGGCTCGAATGGTAAAACTCATGATTCCTCCCGTGCAGTAGCAAGTGTTGCTGCGGGCATCGCAGCTTCCTCCTTGATAGTCAGCACATAGTCGGCCCAGATGGGCTGCTTCACAAAACCCATGGCCTCGTTGATGGAAAGCATGGCCCGGTTGTTGGACTCGTTGCCGGTGCGAATTTCCTTGACCCCGCGTTCCCTGGCAAAGCGTATGCCCTTGAGTTTGAGGGCCAGGGCCAGGCCCAGGCGGCGGTAGGCCCGGCGGGTGCCGGTCAGACCGGTGCCCAGGTAGTCGCCATCGCTCTTCCAGAGGGTGCTCATGGCCACGTACTGGCCGGTCTTGGTGTCTACCGCAACAAAGTATGCTTCCGGCAGGTAGTAACTGCTGCCAAACACCCATTTGCAGTAGTCTTCGAAGCCAACCTCGCTAATGGCGTCGGGGCGGGGCACGTCCAGCCGGGCCTCGAGCCAGAGGTCGTAGGATTTCTGCTGGTACTCGGGGTCGCTTTCCAGTTCCTTCAGGCACTTAAGCTCGAAACCCGCCGCCTCCGCCGCCTCGATTTTTCCGGCATAGGGGGCAAAATCAAAAGCCTGCACATCCAGGCGCGACTCCCAGTATTTCATCTTCTCGAGGTAGCCGAGCTTGTGCAGCCAGGCGATAGCCGCAGTCTGATCCTCACGGGTGCTGCTCAAAATCGAAATAGGGTCGTGGGGTTCAAGGGCCGCCACCACCTGCCGGTAGAGCGCCTTGCCAATCCCCTGGCTGCGGAACTCCGGCCTCACCGTCACCCAGGCTGCAAACCTTTGGGGGTGATACATGCCCTCAAACTGGGTGTACTCGCCCACCCCCACGATCCGGTGGTCAATTTCAGCCACAAAGCGCCCCCACTTGATCTGGGGGGCATGATCGTCGTCTTCACGCAGGGCGGTTTCGGTATGCGCCTGGTCGGGCCAGGCGGCGTTGAACACCTCGGCAATTGCGGCATAGTCACGTTCTTCAAATGGGCGAACTACAAGGTTGATGGTCATAGGCTCCTCCCGAACGTTTGAGGGATACTGGACTTAGCACATAAACTCCCTGCGCAAGAATACGGTGGCGGCTTCTCTGACAAAGCCCAGTGATTCGTTGATGGAAAGCATGGGCCGGTTGATCTGGTGGTTGCTGGTACGGATGTAGCGGGCCCCATAGGCCCTGGCAAATTTCGCGGCTCGCAACTTGAGCGCCAGCGCAATTCCCTGGCGGCGGTGGCCTGGCAGAACGCCGGTTAGCCCGGTTTGCAGGGTTTGGGGGCGGCTGGACTTGAACAGCATGGTCAGGCCCAGCATTTTTTCCCCCTCGAGCGCCATAAAGTAGCCCTCGGGCAGCAGGTTGGGGTCTTCCACATGGCGCTGCTGCCAGACCTCAAAGGCCCAGGGCACCAGGGGCTCACTAAAGGGCACATCGCGCAGCAGTTTTAGCTCGAGGTCGTACCAGGCCCGCTGAAAGATGTCCTGGGTATAGGGCAGTTCGCTCAAAGGTTTGAGCTCGATGCCCCTGGCCAGTGGGCGGCTGAGGGGAGTCGGGTCGAAGTCTGCCAGATCCAGCACCGAGTCCCACCTGCGGTCTACCTCGACAAAGCCCTGGCTCAGATAAAAGCCATACTCGGGCCAGTTCTCACGGGCCTGGGTCTGCAATTCTTTGGGTTTTAGCCGGGACACTTGTTCCATCAACAAGGCCCAGAGCGCCGGAACCATACCCTCGAGGCCGGGTTGCACACCGTAGCGCACTTCGTAGGCATGGGCCTTGGGAGCGTTGCGCGGGCTTTCATACTCCGCCACCCCCACTGCCTGCCCCTCCAGTTCAACCATGAACCTTCCCAGCACTTCGTCCCTGGCCCGGGTCTTGTCCAGGTGCTGCACCTCGCCTACCGACCGCAAAACCTCGGGATGGGTTTGGTTGAGCACCTCCACATAAGCCTGGTAGTCGGCCTCGGAAAAGTCGAATGGGCGGAAATTCATCTCTACTCCTTGCGGGCTACAGCCATGTACTCGGTCTCGTCCAGCTCAATCGGGCGTTTACCCCAGTTGCCCGCCGTGCCGCCCCAGACGTGAAGTTGTTTGAGCCCTACCTCGCGCATCAGCCACTTGAGTTCGCTGGGAAAGAGGCGGCGGTCTCTGTACTGAAGCCGCATGGTCTTGCCCCCGGCAACCTCCATCGTTTCGTCTTCTATCTCGACCATGCTTACCGGGTCAAAGCGCCCGCGGTGTATGTCGTCCTGGGTGTACTGGCGGATTTTCGAGTAGGGGTTGAGGGTGGTGAGCACCAACAGCGCACCCGGCTTTAGCGCGGCACTCACGTTGGCAAGGATGGCGCGGCTGTGTTCCTCGGGGTCGTCGCCCAGGTTGAACAGACCCAAAGCACCTTCGCACAAGCAGATTGCCGCGTCGAAGGTTTTATTGGCTCTGAACAGCGTTGCATCGCTATGCACCCACTCAACTTCTACACCTGCCGCCTTGGCGTTTTTGCGGGCCTGGGCCAACATTCCCGACGAAATATCCACGCCGGTCACCTGGTGGCCGCGCCTGGCGAGTTCAATCGCATGCCGCCCGACGCCGCAGCCAGTGTCGAGGATGGTAGAAGCTGGAGGGAGCTGGAACAGCTCGAGTAAAAAATCTACTTCTGCCACGGTGTTCCGGGTAAAACCGTTGTTCAGGTATTCGGGTGCGTGTTGGTCGAAGAATTCCTGCCAGATGTGACTCATAACAACTCTCCCATGGGGGTGAACGGGGTAGCGTTTTCGCGGGCAGTCTGCCAGACCCTGCGCAGTACCTCAGAGCCTTTAGGGTGTAAGCCCAGGTGACCAAAGGTGCGGCAGAGGCCGTTCACATCGCGCTCCAGAATCTCCTTGGCGCGGGGGTTCTTATCCCATTCCACCACCTGCGGGAAGTCAATCACAACTGCCTTGCCTTCCCACCACAACAGGTTGAAGGTGGAGTAGTCGCCATGCACTTTGCCGTGGGCCAGCATTAAGCCCAGGTTGTGGATGGCCTGCTCCAGTGCATCCTGGGCCTCTTCTTTGTTCAGCCCAGCTTCACTCAGGCGGGGTGCAGGGCCTTCATCATCGCCAATAAACTCCATCAAGATCACGTTGCCAGCATGGGCGATGGGTCTGGGCACGGCCATGCCAGCCTGGTGCAGGGCGTGCAGTTGGCGGTATTCCTCCTCTACCCACAGGATGTTCTGCGCACTGACGCCGAACTGGCTGCGCTGGTCAATGGCCTTCTCGACGCGCTTGTCGCTGATGTAGCGGCCCTGGCGGTAAAGGGCGTCGTTTTTGAAGCTGCGAACGCGGCTATCCACGTAGAGCTTGGCCGCCAACAGGGGAAAACCCTCAACCACCCCCTCTCCCTTTTGGGGGAGGGGGCCGGGGGGTAGGGGAAGACTCTCAGCCGCTCGCCCCTCCCCTGGCGGGAGATGGCAGTAGTTGGAGGGGCGGGGGCGAACCAGAGGAGCTGTCTTGGCCGAGGCCCGCACTACGTACAGGGTGGCTTCCTTCCCGCTGCGCAGTTGCCACAGCAACTCGCTAAAGTACTCCTTCTCGTACAGCTCTTGCAGGCCGGGGTCGCCAAAGGCGCGGCCCTGTTCCTGGCCGGACTCGAGCAGTTTCTTAACCGACTGGCGGCGCGGGGGCTTGCGGGCCTTGCGGTGGGCGCGGTCGGCGAAATACTCGTGGTTATCGGCTTCATTCGAAAGCCAGTCGAAGCTGGAAGCTCTCAGCTCCTCGTCGAACCAGGTTGCGGCCTCGGAATCGGAAGGGGGTGCCTGGAGAGGGTGCAGACGGGGATTGTTGATAGACATTGGAACCTCAGAAATACCAGTAAAGGGGGGCCTGGGATCGGAAGCATGGTTGGTTGAGTTCTGGGCAATTCCCATTGCAGACTCCTTTCGGAAGCCAACCAGAAAGCCGGGGGCTTTTTGGTTGCCCCCAGCTCGGATATACGTCGGCGCTTTATGGCATTAACGTAACCGTATGGCGGCAAACCACCGATGCGACTCCAAGGGCGGGCAGAAAGTGGGAGATCATCATGGGTTCACCTCCTTTACGGCGGACACTTCAACTGGAGGAGTCTAGCATATCCGGGGTCGGCCCCGCAAGAAGGGTCGCGTTTCTAAAGGCCGATCGCGATCTGGTCTAAAACAGCGACCGGGCGTACCCTGCAGGCCGGACGACTAGAAGGGCAAAAACCATACTGGTCGACGCATTACGCCCCACACGGCTTTTTGCGCTATGATGGGATTCAATGGTCGATTTTTCACGAGATTTGCTGGGCCTGGAGCAGCGCATCGTCATGGTAACGGGGGCCGGACGGGGGTTTGGGCGTTCGATGGCCCGCTCCTACGCCCGCAATGGGGCCACCGTCATCACCGTAGACCCCGATGTGGAAATGGCCACCGCGATTGCCTCCGAGGTCGAACAACTGGGGGCCACCGCCATCCCCATCCGGGGCGACATGTCGGTGGTGCTGGACGTGATGAACACCTTCGAGAAGATCGAAGAGTTGTTTGGGATGCTCGACGGGATTGTGCATGTCACCAGTGCCGAGAGCAAGACCCCCTTTGTTGAGTTGCTCGAGGGGGAGTGGTACGACCTGCTCAACGCCGATGTGAAGTCCAGCCTGTACGTGTTGCAGCAGGGCCTGCGCTACCTGAGCGGGGGCGGCTTCGTGACCCTGGTGTTGCCGCCCTTGCAGCGCGACCAGCCCCATGTGGCCTCCGTACGTGGAGCGGTGGCGGGTCTGATAGAGGGCGCGACCCGTATCTTCCCCACCAATGTGCGCGTCAATGGGGTTATCCCCAGCCGTGATCCGACGAGCGAGGAGCACGACCGGCCTCTGGTGCGGGTAGCGGTAGCCCTGGGTTCGATGGTCTCGGAGGGTGTGCGGGGACAGTTGCTCGAGGTTCTGCTCCCCGAGCCACCGAACCAACCGGAAATCTACGACTTGCTGAGGGAGTTACCATGAAAGGAGCGTCTAAGGTCGAAAGAGATCTCCAGGCCCTCGGCCTTCTTCCTTAGACCTTCGACCAAATTATGAACTGCCCCTTCTGCGGAAACCCCGACAGCCGTGTGCTGGATTCTCGCCCTTCGGACGAGGGCTCGGTGATTCGCCGTCGTCGGGAGTGCCCAGGCTGCAAGCGTCGTTTTACCACCTACGAGCGGGCCCAGGTGGAGCCCTTGCTGGTGGTCAAGCGCTCGGGGCGCAAGGAGACTTTCGATCCCAACAAGCTGTTGCGCGGTCTCAGCCTGGCAGCCCAGAAGCGCCCGATAGACCCCGAAGAGTTGCAGGATTTTGCTTTTGGCTTCGAGGACACCGTCAAGGAAATGGAGATCACCTCCGAGGAAATTGGCTTACGCTCGCTGGCTTTCCTGAAGAACCTCGACCCGGTGGCCTATATCCGCTTTGCCTCGGTCTACCGCGAGTTCGACAGCCTGGAAAACTTTATCGAGGAAGTGCGCAAGCTTGACCGCAAACCCGGCAAGGGCAGAAGAGCCCCAAAGGCGGAGGAAGAGGACGAGCTCAGTCTGGCCGACGAAGCTCGCCTGGGCACGGTTTGAGCAGTGGACACCCGGCAGGAAGAAAGCCTGGCCGGCATGTTCTCGTCCCCGACCTTCCCAGGCTGGTTTGGCCATTACAGCCACAGAAGTAAAAACCTCCCGATAGGTACGCTCATCCCTCCGGTCATGGGATATGATTTGCGCTGTCTGTGCGCGGCTGACCCGCGACCGTATTCCCAAAACAGGCTGGAGGATGTTGAAAATGGCAAACCAGTTTGACACAAACCGCCCCCTGCGGGTAGCAGTCATCGGCTCGGGGCCTTCAGGCATCTATGCTGCCGAAGCCCTGATCAAACAGAGTGCGACCGTGGTCTCGGTGGATGTGTTTGACCGGCTGCCCACCCCCTATGGGCTGGTGCGCTATGGGGTGGCGCCCGATCACCAGACCATCAAGTCGGTCACTAAGGTCATGCAGAAGGTGTTGCAAGACCCACGGGTGCGGTTTCTGGGCAGCGTCGAGTATGGCCGTGACCTGACCCGCGCCGACCTGCGATACCACTATGATGCCGTGGTCTACGCGGTGGGGGCTTCCAGCGACCGCAACCTGGGCATCCCTGGCGAAGACCTGCCCGGTAGCCTCTCGGCCACCGAGTTTGTGGCCTGGTACAATGGCCACCCCGATTACGAAACCCACCAGATGAACCTCGATATGCGCGGGGTAGCGGTGGTGGGGGTGGGCAACGTGGCGGTGGATGTGACCCGGGTTCTGGCCAAATCGGTAGAGGAGATGACCCAGACCGATATTGCCGATCACGCGCTGCCGGTGCTGGCCCAGAGCCAGGTGACCGATGTGTACATGCTGGGCCGCCGGGGCCCGGCCCAGGCCAAGTTCACCACCAAGGAACTGCGCGAACTGGGCGAGTTGCACAATGCCGATATTGTGGTCAGGCCGGAGGAACTCGAGCTCGACGAGAAGAGTGCAGCTTCGATTGCCGACCAGCCGGCCATGCTCAAAAACCTGGAAATTCTGCGGGGGTTTGCTGCCAAACCCCTGGAGGGCAAACCGCGCCGGGTGCATCTTCGCTTCCTGGTCTCGCCGGTGGCGATTCTGGGCGAGGGCCGGGTACAGAAGATTCGCCTCGAGCGCAATCGCCTTGACGAAAACCTGAACGCGGTGGGCACCGGCGAGTTCGAAGAATTGGAAGTGGGCCTGGTGCTGCGCTCGGTGGGTTACAAGGGCCTGCCTTTGCCCGAGGTGCCCTTCGATGGCCGCAAAAGCGTAATTCCCAACCAGGGCGGGCGGGTGATGCGGGACGGTCAGATAGCGCCCGGCGAGTATACCGCTGGCTGGATCAAGCGCGGCCCCAGCGGGGTGATCGGCACCAACAAGGCCGATGCTGTCGAGACCATCAAGCTGCTCTTGGAGGACGCGCCCAGTTTACCTCTCGCGGCTGAACCGGATTCGCAAGCCGTAATGCGGCTGCTGCAAGAGCGGGGTGCAAAGGTGGTGGGCTTCGACCACTGGCTCAAGCTCGATGCACTCGAGACCGAGCAAGGCCAGGCCCAGGGCCGCCCACGGGTTAAGGTCACCAGCGTGAAAAAGATGCTCGAGCTGAGCAGGGATTGAGCAGGAGGCAGGGGAGACAAGCGGTCGGTCATGGTCTTGAACCCTCCACCTCCGACCCCCGGTTACTTGTTTGCAGGCGCCCTACCCACAAAAAAGCGGTTGCCATTGCCCGGTTCAAGGTCTCTTGATTGGGTGGGTTTGTCAGCAAACGTTCTAACTCGGCCTCGCTGATGTTTTCCAACGGCCTTGCGCTGGGTTGGTCGCCGGCAAAGCGCATGGCCATTCCTTCGGCTTTCCAGCGTGGCCAGCCCTCGGGCTGGGCCAGATGGAATAACTCGTGGCGCAGGGTGCGCTCGAGGCTTTTCCGCTCGAGGAGAACGCGTAAACGCTGGCTGTCAATCTGGTTTTTAATTCGGTTGGCAGCAGATAGGACGAACCAGGGCAGCCGGGTTGCGGTGGTATAGGACTTTAGGTTGGGATGAACAACCACCCGCACCAAAGCAGGTGGGTGGTAGCCCGCTACGATCAAATCTCGGCGGGTCCTTTGAAGAATTCCAAAGACTTCAGACAGGTGTCGGGCGTCCTCTGCCGAGGCGGTCTGTAGGACGAAGCCCGGCGCACGGGTGGTCTGCCAGCTCTGGGCAAGGGCAGTGGTTAGGAAGGCCAGCAGAACTATGGCGAGTAGGGCAGGGCAGCAGGGTTTGGGAGAGAAAGGCCGACCGGCTTCTGAAGTTGCCCCCCTGCCCCCTAGCCCGAAGGGCGATGCACCCCTGCCCCCCCTCACGCCTTACTCCGTCACCCGCACCGTCCGCACCGTTCCGACCCCGCGCACTTCCGGCTCATACATCATCCAGGCCAGGGTGGGCAGCGCGGTGAAGTTACCCGGGGTCTCGGCCCGCAGCACGTAGGTGAAGGTTACGGGGCCACTCAGGTAGCTGAAAAAGAACTCTACCTGCCGATCCCGGATTTCGCGCCCGTCGAACCAGTAGTTCCAGCCGTAGTAGTCGTCACCGAACCGGGAGCGCACTCCAGCAATGCGGAACGAGTCGTCGTTCTCCACCACACTCAGGCCAGCCGGAGTGGGTTCCTCCACCACCACATACCGCATAGCGCCCTGCTCGGGGCGCAGGGTGAGGGTCACGACCACCAACTCCCCCATTTTCAGTGAGCCAGTGAGGGGGCTACGGTCGTAGACAAAACGCTCGGCCCTGGCATCGTAGCGGGGTGTGAGCTTCTCGTAGGTGCGGGCCACCCGCAGGCCGCTGGACTCCGGGCGCAGATACTCCCGCTCCTCGAAATAGCCTACGCTGCCGCCGGCATACACCCGATGGTTGCTGGTGAACTGCACTACGTTCTCGCCTGGCTTCAAACCCTCCAGGGCCAGCTCGCCACCCCAGGCCGGAACCCGCAGGGTCTGCTCCTGCCCATTTACCCTGACCTGCACTTCCTGTTCGCCGGGTTGCTCGCCAGTAGCCCCGGCCAGGGCCAGCGCCGCTACCACCACTGCGGCGGTGTCCTTGGTGGAAGTCCAGCGCGCCCCTCTGCGTTCCTGCATCAGCCAGTTCACGATTTTGGGAATGACCGGGTGGGCTGGGTGCAGCCGGGCCAGGGCTTCCAGACCCCGCGCGGTGGCTTCAATGCGGTCGTCGTTCCAGGCCCAGCGGGGAGCCCGCACCTCCCAGTAGGCGCTGCGCTCGCGCTCGGTCAGCTTCTGTAGCAGGCCATCCAGCGCCCGCTCGGCCTGTGCCCGATCCCCGTTTTGCTGGAAGGCCAGCACAATCAAGGCATGACCGTAGGGGGTGAGGTCGGGCCGGGTCAGGTAGTCTTGCAGGTAGCCAAAATTCAGAGGTTGAGATGGTTGGAGAGCGGTGCGGTTCAGCAGGGGAGGGCCTGCATGCAGTACGCCGGGCTGCCAGCCCTGGGGCACGTATTTTGGCCCGGCCAGGGCAAAGGCATAGGCGGCGTAGGCCACCGCATCGGCGGCATAGGTGTTGGCGTCGGGCCGGTTCAGGGTCTTGAGCAGATACGCCACACCCCGTTTGAGTACGTCCTCGCGCACGGTGTAACCCGCCTCCTGGGCCTGCAACAGTCCGGTCAATACATACGAGGAGATGTAGACCGAAGAGGCGTCGTTTTGCCAGAAGCCCCAGCCGCCGTCCTCGAGCTGGAAGTCGTAGAGGCGGCGCAGCCCTACAGCCACAAAATCGTCGAGGTTGGCCGAAAGGTTCTCGGGCAACCGGACAAAGCCACCGGCTTGCCTGGCCAGCACACTGGGCAGGAAGCGGCTCATGGTCTGCTCGGAACAGCCATAGGGATAGCCTGCCAGATAACCCAGGGCGGGGGTGACGGCAGCGGCCAGCGAGGGGGTGAGGTAGAGCTTGCCTCGGGTCTGCGAGAGGTCGGTGTTTGGGGGTAGGTCAAACCGCCAAATATCGCCAGACTGTCCGGCCCAGCCCAGTTCTCCCTTCAAGCCCTTGGGCAGAATCGGCAGGCGGATCCGCAGGGCATCCGAAGCGGCGGGTGTGAGGGCCGAGGCCTCCAGAGTGGCGGTGCCGCTCTGGTCGGCCCGCACCCGGTAACGGGTCGAGGTACGGCCCCCTGCCGGGAACTGGGCCAGGGTGGTGGGCGGCGCGAGCAGGTTGAGGCCGGTGGGCTCGAGCCTCAGTTGACCCTGCCGGTTTTCGCCCAGGTTGTTCTGCCCGATTACCCGCAGGACTGCCTCGTCGCCCCGAATCAGGAAGCGCGGGGTGCTAAGGCGGGCAATCACCGGCAGGGTGGTGGTGACGGTCTGGGTAGCCTGCCCCACGGTATCCGAGAGCGAGATGGCCCTGGCCGTCAGGCGCCACTGGGTCAGGTTGTCGGGGAAGGCGGCCTCTACGCTGGTCTCGCCCAACTCGTTGGTCTCGACCGTAGGGAGCCAGAGGAGGGTATCGCGGAAATCCTGGCGCACCTGAGGGTCGGCCAGCTTGGATTCTTTGGCCTGCCCAAAGACGGCTTTGTCCAGGGGCGCCCGGGCCGCTATGCTGGGTGCGGGTGCCACATTGCCGAAGTAGTAGCCTCCGGCGGTCTGGGTGCCCACCACGTTGCTCCGGAAGGCCCAGAAGAAGCCGCGAATGTCCGTGGCTTTCTCGGGGCGTACCAGATAGATGGCCTCGTCCACCAGTCCGAGCGTGACCTGGCTGCGCACTGGACGCCCATTCGCGTCGGTCACTTTCAGGCGATAGGTAGCGGTCTCGCCTGGTTTGTAGGTGGTTTTGTCGGAGGCCACGGCCACGTTCAGGAATTTCTCTACTGGCGGCAGCAAAAAGCCCGCCACGTCGGAGTAATATTCGCCGCCTCCCAGCACCGTAACCGACAGGTAGCCATTGGGGGCCATCTCGGACGTAAGTTTGAGGTCGTAGGTGAAGGTGGAACCCTGGAAGCGCACAATTTCTGGTTTGGAAATGGTCTGACCCTCCAGATTGACCAGCGCCCAGCCATCGGCGATCGGCGACTGCACCACGAACCGGGCGGTCTCGCCAGCCCTGTACTCGGGTTTGTCCACGGTAATCTTCAGGCTCTTGTAGTCCCAGAACCAGTACGAACCATCCGAGACCCAGACCCAGTCCTCGGCGCGGGTGGCCCGCCCGGCTCCATCGCGGGCCTGCACGACCAGGGCATAGGAGCCTTGTTGGGGTAGTCGCAGGCGGACGCTGGCCTGGCCTCTGGCGTCGGTGCGACCCTGCAGGCTGACCCCGCGCTCGCGCTGTTCGCCCCTGCCGCGCAGCCAGTACGAGCGCTGGGCTACCACCGTAAAGGGTACTGAGACCGGGTTGCCCTCCAGGTCCTGCGCCCGCACCGTAGCGGTGATGGCGTCGCTGGTCTGATAGGCGTAGCCCTCGGTGCGGATGTCCAGCACAATCCCGGAGCGATACGCGGTAATAAATTCACTGCTGCTGACTTCGCGCCCCGCTTCGTCGGTCACGCCGGCCTCGAGGGTCAGCCGGTAGTCCTGCGGGTCGGCCTTGAGCGGCGCTTCCACCACCAGCTCGCCTTTGTCGTTCAGCCGCCCCTCGCCGCGCTGGATGATCCTGCCCTCGTAGCTATCCTCAAACTCGTAGTTCTGGTAGAAGCCGTAGCTCGAGACATACGCAAAGCGATGGTAGGGTCGCTGGATAATTGAGTAATTCACTTTTCCGCCCGAGACCGGCCCGCCAAACAGGTACTCGCCCTTCACCACAAAACGGGCCCGCTCCCCCTGCACGGCTACTTTTTTCTCTGCCGTGACGCTGACGCGGTACTCGGGCTTAACAAACTCCTGCACTTCAAACTCGCCCGAATGAGCCTCGCCCTGTAAACGCGCCACGACCGTATAACCCCCCAGCCGGGCATCCAATCCGACACGAAACTGCCCCCCAAAGCTGCCGTAGGCATCGCTGGTGAGGCGGGCGGAGAAAACCTCGGAGTCGTCAAGGTCGCGCACCACCACCTCGACCGGTTGATGGGCTACCGGGCGCAGACCCAGTGCGGTGCGGGCGGTGCCCTTGAAAAACACCGTATGGCCGGGGCGATAGACCGGGCGATCGGTGACCAGATAGACCCGGTTTTTCTCCAGGTTCCAGCTTTCCCAGTAGGCGTTGCTAAAAGCCCAGGAAGTGCCTGAGCGGGCAGCCATAAAGAGGTTGTCGGTGTTGTGCAAATTGCTGCGAAACTGGGCCAGCCCGCCTTCGGCCCGTAGCTGCTGTACCACCCGCATGTCCTTGGACACAAAAATTTGGGCGGTTCGGGGCTGCCCGTTGCTCAGGCTGGCGGTATAGGCCAGTATTCTTTGCGGGTCGGACTTGACCACCAGCCCCAGGCTGGTCACCAGGATCAGCGTGGCCGAGGTCGGACGAGGGGTGCCAATCTGGGCCAGATACAGGCCTTCAGGCAAGCGCCCAAGGCTCACGTTGCCATAGGGGTTGTTGCGCAGCCGAAAAACCGGCACCGTACGCACTGGAGATAAATCCAGCTCTCGGGTGCGCTGAAATTCGCGCGGGCCACCGAGTTCAACCACCTTTTCGGGGTTGCGAATGCGCAGGATGCGGATCTGGCTGCTGCCACCCCCTGGCAGGTAGTACTCCAGCCGCACCTGCTGGGCGGGGCTGTAAGTTCCGCCACCGTACAACTGGGGTTCCTGGCGCTGGGCCGAGCCCGGTATCAACCCAATCAAGAAAAGTCCCAGTAAACCAGTCCCTGTTCTCCAAAAACGCTTCATATACATAGCCTCCCGACAGTATTCAAGGAGCACGCAGGCTCTGGTTGCTAACGATTTTCCAGCGATAGAATCCCAAAAAATAGGGGTTATCGGGCCGGGGATGCCAGTATTTCTGGGGGTGTTTATTCAGGGTTTGCAGGGTTACCAACCGCACCTCGCCGCCTTCCTGGGGCGCATAGCCGGTGTGGTAGACCACCCGCCCACTGCCCAGATACACCATGCTGTGATAGGCCGAACCCCGGGCCAGCGGGTGAATAAAAAACAGCAGGTCGCCCCGCCGGGCCCGGTCTTCGGTGCGACCCAGGAATTCGCTCGAGTACCGCATCAGATACATCGCGCTGGTGCGCCCTACCAGGCGGCCCTCCTGCACGTCGTCGGGCCGATAGGCCCCTGGGGCCACCCGGAAGACCGAACGACCGATCCGGGGTAGGGGGTAGGCGCTCTGTGGCGGAGTGTTGATTGCCGGCAGATAGGCGAACTGTTTGAACCAGGCCTGGGTCTTGGGTTTGAGGGCTTGCACAAAAGCGAACCGCAGTAGCCCGGCGCAGTCCTGGTCTGCGGGCTTCCAGGTGGACGAGAGGGCGGTGAACTGGGCCTCGGCAACGGCGGCAAACCAGTGCAAAAAAGCCTCGCGCTGGGCTGCGCTATGGAACTCGGCTATATCTGGATAGCCGTCCAGGTCATGGTCAATCCAGTTTCTGGGTTCCTGGGCCAGGGCCGCATGTACGCTGCCCAGAATCAAAAAACCCAGGACTCCCCCTACCAGCAAACCTCTTACCCAGGGTTTCATGCTCAAGTCCGATTGTAGCGCGAGCTAAGGTACACTAGGGTCGTCTAAAGGCTGGCTCAAGGCTGTGTGGAACGCCATGAACGATTGGAACGGGTGGGTGCTCGGACTGGGTGGTCTCAGCCTGCTGGGGTTGTTGTGGGCCGAGGGGCAGAGCCGGCGGGGGGCTCGAGCGGTGTTCAAGACGCTCTGCTCGCTGGGGTTCTTGCTCTTCGCGCTCGGTCTGGGCCTGGATAGCTTATTTGCACAGCTCATCTTTGCTGGGCTGCTGCTATCGGCGCTGGGCGATGTGTTGCTGCTGTTCAGCTCAAGCCGGGCCTTTCTGGCCGGGTTGGTGGCCTTTTTGCTGGCCCACCTGGCTTATCTGGGGGCCTTTGTCCAGATGGGTGCGCCGACCCTGTGGGGTTTGCTGCTGGTGCTGGGGGCAGGGTATTTCTGGTTTCGCTGGCTGTGGCCCCATCTGGGGAACTGGAAAGCCCCGGTGCTGGCCTACGGGGTGGTGATCAGCCTGATGCTCTGGGCTGGTCTGGGGGTGCAGCGCAGTGAAATCTGGCTGGGAGCAGTGTTGTTTTACCTCTCCGACCTGTTTGTGGCCCGCCAGCGCTTTGTGGTGCAGGCTCCGCTGAACCCGCGGTTGGGCCTGCCGCTTTACTACGCAGCCCAGTATCTACTGGCCTGGGCAGTGCGGTGAAACCAGCATCTCAACGCTCAACCCTCGACCCGACGTGCGACCGGTGACCTGCGACATTCCTTACGGGTGTACGTCCATCAAAAATCCACTTGGCTTTGGAAAGTACAAAGCCCCGGCCCGTATGGGATATTCTGAGTGCCGAAAAACTCTGGAGAACCGTATGAGCGCATACACCCCCCAACTCGAGCACAAGTTCACCTTCGGCCTGTGGACGGTGGGCAACATCGGGCGCGACCCCTTTGGCAACCCCACCCGCAGAACCCTCAGCCCCGAGTACATCGTGCACAAACTGGCCGAACTGGGGGCGTATGGGGTCAACCTGCATGATAACGACCTGATTCCCCTTGATGCTACCAGGGCCCAGCGCGACAAAATCCTGAAGAGCTTTAAGAAGGCCCTGCGAGACTCGAGCCTGGTGGTGCCCATGGCGACTACCAACCTTTTCGCCGATCCGGTGTTCAAGGATGGAGCCTTCACCAACGCCAACGCCAAAATTCGGGCCTATGCCATCCACAAGACCCTGCACGCGATGGATCTGGGTGCCGAGCTAGGCGCCAGAACCTATGTGTTCTGGGGTGGGCGCGAGGGGGCCGAGGTAGACGCCGGGATGAACACCCTGGATGCTCTGGCCTACTACCGTGAGGCCCTCAACTTCCTGGCCGAGTACAGCGAGTCCCAGGGTTATGGCTACCAGTTTGCTTTAGAGCCCAAACCCAACGAACCCAGGGGTGATATCTACCTGCCAGTGGTGGGGGCTGCGCTGGGCTTTATCGCCACCCTCGACAAGCCCCACCTGTTCGGCCTCAACCCCGAGGTAGCCCACGAGACCATGGCCGGACTCAACTTCGTCCATGCGGTGGCCCAGGCCATTGACGCGGGCAAACTCTTCCACATAGACCTTAACGACCAGAAGATGGGCCGCTTCGACCAGGACTTGCGCTTTGGGGCCGAGAACCTCAAACTGGCTTTCCTGCTGGTCAAGCTCCTGGAAGACAGCCAGTACGACGGGCCCCGCCACTTCGATGCCCACGCCCTGCGTACCGAGGACGAGGCCGGGGTCTGGGAGTTTGCCAGGGGCTGCATGCGCACCTACCTGATCCTCAAGGAGAAAGCCCGGCAGTTCAACCAGGATAAGGAGATCCAGGCCCTGATTAAAGCCTACAAGGTGCAAGACACCGAGCTTTCCAGGCTGACCAGGAAGTTTAGCCAGAAAAATGCCAAAACCCTTAAGGCCAGGAAGTTTAAGCGGATAGCCCTGGCCGAGCGCGGGCCGGGGTTGGAGCGGCTCGACCAGCTTACCGTTGAGTTGTTGATGGGGGTGCGGTAAGGGCGGTTACCGTAGAAGGCGCACCCACTCATGCAGCCCGGAGGCGGTTTTCAAAACATGCCGTGTGTCCCGGCTGAATAGATAGCCCAGAGGTTTTTATGGAAGCTGTACCGGGGCTTGCTGGATCGGTTTTGCATCCAGAAACACCAGAGCCCCCTGGTGCGGAGCAAGCTTAAAAGCGATCTGCTCAGCCTTTGGCAGTTCCTCTTTCTGATTCCAATGGTAGCCATAGAGGGCTGCTGGCAAGCCAAGCTCATGCAGCATATAGGTGTGCTCCACCGACTGCTCGCTCAGGTTGAGGGCAAACACGGCGGCGGGGCTCTCCCCTCTGACCTGCACCAGCAGGCGCTCGTCGTTGCCCAGCAGGGGGTAGCGGCAGGAACCCTTGGCAGAACGCAGCAGCATCCGCCACAAAGTCAGGCGTTCGGTGGAAAGTTCATCCAGCGCGTCGCTGGTGAGCATGGCTCCACCCATCATCCCGGCAAATAACGCCAGGCTGGTCTGCTCTTCGTGGCTCAGGTGATGAAAATGCTGGCGCAAGAGCAGACAGTCGGGGTCGGCTTCCCAGAGCAGATGGTTGCCGAAGTTGCGCAGGGCTAGCCCATACAGGCGCTCGTAAGCATCGGGGAGCCAGTCGGCCCCCACGTCGCGCCCAGTGCGGATGCCGTCCACCAGACCTACCGAGGCCCACAGGGGCATCCCACAGCCCATCCAGAGGGCATCGCCGATCTCGGCACGGATCATCTGGGCCACCTGGTGCCAGACCTCGATTCTGCTCGAGCCAGGGGTGTGGTAAGCCACGCGATCCGGGCCGTATTCCGCCCCAAAAAACATGAAATCGGTCTTGAAATACTCACAACCCCAGAGGTGTCGCCAGGTATGAAAAACGCTGCGCAGGAATTCAAATGCCTCCGGATGGGTGGCATCGAGAATGTAGTATTCCTCGCTGCGCTTGTGCCAGCGAAACTCGCCATAAAAACGCATCTGCACCAGAGGCTGGCCAGTCTGGCGTTCGTGCAGCACCCAGTCGGGGTGCTGCTGGAAGAGCTTGCTGCGGTTGCCCACCACAAAAGGGGCAATCCACAATCCGGGAATGAAGCCTGCGGCACGAATCTCGTCCAGCAGAGGCTTGATGCCTCTGGGGAACTGGGGCTTGACCCGGAGCCAGTCGCCCATCTCGGGGGTGAAGCCATCATCAAGCTGGAAGACCCGCATCGGCAGGTCATCCCGCCTCGAGACCCTCTTCACGCCATGCAGGTGCTCCAGAATGTTTTCCTCGCTGATGGCGGCGTACAGACTGTACCAGGAACACCAGCCGGTGATGGACTGGGCGGGAATGCGTGGGGGCTGTGGGGCGGCTTTTGCGACCTGCCGCGCCCACTCGCGCAGGGCTTCCTCGACCCCGCCGTGCTCAAAAATCAGCAGGCTTTCCGATTCGATGGGCGATGATTCTTTGCGATCCCAAAGCGTTTGAAGGGTGAGGGACGCGCCTGCAAACCCGAAGGTGTGCTGGAAGCAATGGTGGCGGTCGAAACCCAGCACCACACTGCCAGCGGCGGAGCCGGGGAGAAGCTGGGTGTGGGCCTGGCCGGTCTGGTCGGCTTCGCCCAGGGTCACATACTCGGCCCCGTCCCAACTGTGGTAGCCCTGGCGCAGATACTTTTGGGCGCCCTCAACCTGTTCAAAGCGCAGCCCGAAAGAGTCCAGCGCGAAATCGTTGGCAAGGCTATCCAGCCCAAATCGAAGCCTCCAGATAGGGCCTTCGTGCCCAGCCTTCACCCAGAAGGTGCCCAGCGCGGTGTGATAGCTTACCCACCAGTTGTCTGGGCCGTTTTGTTCCACGGTGGCACGGTTGATCTCAACTAAACTCCCATTCACCACCGGTCGGGCCCGCAGTAGCCGGATCGAGCTTCCCAGCAGGCTCAGGGTCTGGTCGGGGTTGAGCGTAAGCTTCACGACAACCTGACCTCGGCGCCGCGTTCGGCAGACTCGCGGGCTGCCAGAACCAGTTCCAGCGACCTCGCGCCTTCGCGCAGGGGGGTGCGGGTGGGGCCATCGGTGCGGATGGCCTGGATGAGGTCTTGCATCTGGGCCAGGTAGAAGTCGCGACTGGACTGGATGGTATGGGTGGTGAGTTCCAGCCCAGCAGTGAAGAAGAGCTGGGCCTGGTTGGTATCGCCGAATTCGGCGGTCAGGTTCTGGGCGACCAGTTTGAAATCTTTAATCCACTTGCCGGGAATGGCCCCATTGCTGGCGTAGACCACCCCGAGGCCGCCATTGGGAAAGGTGGTGATGGTGGCACTTACATCCTCGGCGGTGTAGCCGGGGGTCTCTTGGTGGAAAAGATTGGCCTGCCTGGCATAGACCGTGAGAGGCTCGCCCATCAGGTAGCGCATCAGATCGAACAGGTGAATGACCTGCTCGACCAACTGGCCCCCGGATTTTTCCTTGTCGCGCCACCAGGGGGCGTGCAGCGCGTTGCAGAAGTAGCGTGCACTAAAGAGGCCAATGGGGCCGGTGTCCAGGGTACGCAGGTATTCGAGTGCCTCTCCAAAGCGATACATGAAGCCCACCTGGGTCTTGATGCCGGCTTTTTCGCTGGCCTCTACCATCTGCCAGGCCCTGTCCCGGCTGAGTGCGATGGGTTTCTCCATCAGCAAGTGAATGCCGTGCCGGGCGGCTTGTTCGACTTCGTCGGTGTGGCCGTAGGGCGGCAGGCAGATGATCAAAATATCCAGGTCGGTCTCCCCCAGCATGGTGGCGTGGTCGGTGAAGACCTGGGCCTGGCCTGCGCTGTACTGGGCGGATAATTCCTGGGCTTTCCAGGCGTTGCGGTCACAGCAGGCCACCCATTCAACCTCGCCGGGGAGTTGTTGCAGCACCTGTGCATGGCGCTTGGCGAAGCCGCCGCAGCCGAGGATGGCGGTTTTAAGGGGTTTCATGGGAACTCCAGAATCACCTGCACGGCCTCGCTGGCCTGTTGATCCAGCAGCTTGAAGGCCGCCTCGACTTCGGCAAACGGGAAGGCATGGGTGATGAGGGGAAGCAGTTGCAGCCGTCCTTGGGCTGCCAGTCGTACGATGGTTTGTTCCTGCCGCAGCCGATCCCAGCGGTGGGACAGGCGAGGGCCAATGCCCTGGGTCTGGGAGGAGACCAGCTCGATACGGTTGTGGTGGAACTCCTCTCCCAGCCGCAGACCCACCCCTTCCCCTTGCAAGAAGCCCGCCACCACCACCCTCGAGTTGTACGCGGTGGCCCGAATAGCCTCGTGCAGCGCAGCATACGAGCCGCTCAGCTCCAAACTGACATCGGCCCCACGCCCCTGGGTCAGGGCTTTAATGGTCTCGCCAGGGTTGGCCCGATGAAAGTCCACGGTGTGTTCCGCACCGAGCTGGCGGGCCAGCTCGAGTCTTTTCGCAATTCCGTCCACTGCGATCACCGTTGCCCCACTCAGCCGGGCCAGTTGCAGGGCAATTAGCCCCAGTACACCCAGGCCGAAGACCGCCACGGTCTCGCCCAGGTGAGTCCCGGCATCGTGCACGGGGCCCAGCGCGATGGCCCCGATGCGGGCAAACACCCCCAGGCGGGGGTCGGCTCCCTCGGGCATGACCCTGGGTGCGGCTATGGATTCTGCCAGAACCACATGGCTGCGGTGGCCCCAGGAGCCCCAAATCTTTTGTCCGATCTGAAGGTTCGTGACCTCCGGGCCAACCTCCACCACCTCGCCCATCTGTTCGTAGCCCACGCCCTTGAGCGGGTAGGCCAGCCCTGGCCGATCCGCTACAAACAGCCGCCGCAGGGAGTCGAAGCGCTGGTGCAAATAGGGGTTGCTGCCCCGGTACTGGGTCAGCTCGGTGCCCGCCGAAATGCCCGAGAACATGGTGCGAACGCGCACCTCGCTGGGTTTCAAGGGCAGGTCGGGGGTGTCCTCGAGGGTAACTTGTCGCGGCGCAGGAAAGACGATTTGTGTTCCCATGGAATCCTTCTCACACCAGCCACAACACCCCATAGGGCGGAAGACTGCCGGAAAAATATTTCCCGCTAATCAGGTCGCGCCCCACCCGGTTGATGGGCTGGGGTTGAGGGGTCACATTGATGTAGCAGCCCACCTGCCGATCCCGGTAGCCTCGGAGGATGCGCAACACCTCCCTGGACTCCATCACGAGCTGGGGTGCATTGGGATGAAAGGCCGGGTAAGAGGCCCGTACTTTGAGGAGGTGAGCATAACGCGCTAGCACTTTGTGGGCGCGGGAACTTGGGCTCCCCAGCAGTCCTTCCAGCTCAGGCCCGGTGAACTTGTGCCGATTAAGGCGGCGGTTAATCCCGCTTTCTTGCAGGCCCGCATGGTCGGAGGGGGAACCCAAGATGCTGTGGATGTAGACGCCCGGCACCCCTTGCAGGCTCAGCAGAATAGCGTTGGCCGCCATAAAGCGGGCAACCTTGAGGTCTTCGCCCTCGTCGCCGTGGGGATGGCTCAGGGCGTCGAACAGCGTCAGGCACAGCTCATAGGGCACCGGGCCTTCCGGGGTGTCTTTGTAGTTGACCCGGCCGCCGTGGTCCAGGGCTTGCTGCACGATGGCGGCAATTTCTGCAGGTTCCAGAATGCCACTGGCGGGCACCACCCCCAGCCCATCGTGGGAGGCCAGGAAGTTGAAGAAGGTGGTCTGTTTGGTGGGGGGTTGCAGGCCCGCAGCCCAGGCAGCAATTTTGCGGGCATCGCCGGTGCGGAAGGTGTGCAGTACCAGAGGGGGCAGCGGGAACTGGTAGACCATCTGGGCCTCATCGCTCCCGTTGCCAAAATAAGCGATGTTGTCCTGATGGGGTACGTTGGTCTCGGTGATCAGAATGACCTGGGGGGCTACGGCATCCAGGGCCAGCCGCATCAGCTTGATGATGCGGTGGGCGCCTTCAAGGTGTATGCACGGGGTTCCGATCACCTTCCAGATGAAGCCCACTGCATCGAGGCGAATCAGTTGCGCCCCGTTTTGCACGTAGAACAAAAGGGCATCCAGCACTTCCAGCAGCACCTGGGGGTGGGCGAAATTGAGGTCAATCTGGTCGGTAGAGAAGGTGGTCCAGACCAGCTTCTCGCCACCGGGCGTCTGGAAGGGGGTGAGCACGGGCAGGGCCCGGGGCCGGAAGACCCCCTCGAGGTCGGTGCCCGGCTCCACCACGCTAAAATAGTTCTGGTACGGGGGCTCGTCGCGCAGGAAAGCCTGGAACCACGGCGACGAGGCCGAGACGTGGTTGCAGACCAGATCGGCCATCAGGCGGAAGTCCTGGGCGATGGCCTGGATGTGCTGCCAGCGGCCCCATTCCGGCTTGACCTGCTTGAAGTCCACCACGCTAAAACCATCGTCTGAGGTATAGGGATAGAAGGGCAGAATATGCACCCCGGAGAACACCCCTTGCAGGTGCTGGCGCAGAAAGCGGTGCAGGGTTTGCAGCGGGGCTTCACCGGCCTGGGTAATCTGATCGCCATAGGTAATGAGGATGGCGTCTTTTTCACTCCAGCCGGGCTGGGGTCTGGTGGGGGCGAGGTTTGGGTAGCGGGCCAGCAGGGCCTCGAGCTCCAGCCAGACTTCCATAGCCCGGCCCGGGTAGAGGAACTCGAGGTGCTCGCACATCTTTTGCTGTAGGTCGGCAGTAAGGGTCATGGTGATAGAGGAGGCAAGGGATCTGGCCCCAGGGCCTGTGTTAGCGCATTATGGCAGAAGTCTGACCCCAGGCCAGGTAGATGGCAGCCGACCAGGAGAACGCACCGCCGCCCAACCCCTGGCCGGTCAGGGGATGGAAGTACTCGCTAAAACCGGTGCCTTCGGCTAGCTCGAGGGTATCCTGACGGATGCGCCTGGCCATCTCGGCGTAGCCATACTCGCTGAAGCCCAGAGCGATTAGATAGTTGACCACCGCCCACACCGGGCCCCGCCAGTAGCGCTGCGGCTCAAACCGAGGGCTGCTGGGGTCGGTGCTGGGTATCAGGTAGCGCACCTGGCGGGCCCAGCCCTCGAGGGTGCCCAGCAAGCGCTTGGCCCTGGCCGGGCTGGCCGTTCCAGCGTACAGAGGCATAAACGAGGCCGAGACCCCCACCTGAATGGGAGCACCTTTGATGAGGTCGCGGTTGAAATACAGACCGGCTTCCTCGTCCCACAGGCTTTCGATACCGTGCTGGCTGGCCTCGAGCCACCCCGCGATCTCGGCCTCGTCCCCAAACCCAAACCGTTCGGAAAGCCAGAGCAGATCGCGGTTGGCCCGGTGCAGCACACCATCAATCAGCAGGCTGACCACCCGGAAAGGGCATTCTTGCAGCAGGCGAAGCTGATCGAAGCCAGCCCGTTTGTAGACCTCGAGCAGGGTCAGGAAGCGATCGTACTCGGCCTGGTGGGGGCGCTGGCTGGGGTCTACGTGGGAGGTATCGCGGCGGGTATAGGGGGGCAGACCGGGGTCTACCTCCACCCGCGCGAGGGCCTCGTCCCAGGCCGGGCTGTTGTCGGCCCCGCTTTCCCACGGATGAAACGAAGTGATTAAGCCGGTGTGGTGGGGGTCGCGCTCGCGCTTGAACCAGCGGTGGTAGGCCAGTATTTTGGGGTAAAGGCTTCGGGCCTTGGCCTCGGCCAGGGCCTGATCCTGGGCCTGCTCGAGCATCCAGCGCACAAAACTGGCCACCACCGGCGGCTGGGAGATGGCGGAAGTAGGTGGGGTGCGGGCCACCCCCCAGCGCTCGGGGCCGGGGAAGTAGGTGGGCTCGGGTTTGTGGAAGATGATGTGCGGCAGCATGCCACTGGGCCACTGCCCCTGAAAGAGCAATTCAAACTCCTGCCAGGCCCGCTTTTCGTCGAACCGCATCCAGCCCAGTGCGGTAAAACCTGCATCCCATAGCCACTGAAATGGATAGAGACCGGCTGTTGGAATGGTGAAGCCCCCCCGGTCGTTGGCTTGCAGGATGCGGCGGGCTTCTTGTGCGAGGGATTCCTGGATCTGCATACCTACCTCATAGGGATGGCCTGACCGTTGCTGGGGTCAAGCCAGCGCAGGCGATCGGGCTGGGGTCTGAGCCAGAGGGTTTGCCCCGCTCTGACATCGAAGTCGGGTGGTACGGTGGCTTTGATGTGCTGTTTCCCAAAGCTTAAGGTCAGCAGGAGATGGGGCCCCAGGGGTTCCACCACCAGCACCTCGGCGGGGAAGCTTTGCGGTTGCTGCTGGGTATGGGCTTCCAGGTCTTCGGGCCGCACCCCCAGCAAGACTTCCTGGCTGGATACGCCGGTGGGCAGATCCAGGGCCAGCGACTGAATTCTTGCCTGCCTGCCTTCGACCGGGAGCCTCAAGAAATTCATGGGTGGGCTGCCAATAAAGCCGCCTACAAAAGTATTGGCTGGCTCCTGATAGACCTTCATCGGTTCGTCGAATTGCACCAGGTATCCGGTGTTCATCACCGCGATACGGTCGGCCAGGCTCATCGCTTCCACCTGGTCGTGGGTTACGTACAGGGTAGTGGTTCGGCTCTCGATCAGAAGGCGCTTGAGTTCGGCCCGCATCTCCAGGCGCAACAGGGCATCCAGGTTGGACAGGGGTTCGTCCATCAGCAGCACCTCGGGTTCTACCGCCAGGGCCCGGGCTACTGCCACCCGTTGGCGCTGCCCGCCAGAAAGTTGGGCCGGATAGCGCTCGAGCAGGTTCTCGATGTGCATCAGGGTAGCGGCCCGTTCCACGCCGGCCCCCAGTTTTTCGGCGGAGACTTTCTGCATCCTCAGGCCAAAAGCGATATTCTCAAAAACCGTGAGGTGCGGAAAAACCGCATAGTTCTGGAACACCATGGCAATCTTGCGCGCACGCGGCGGGAGCTGGGTTACGTCCCGATCCCCAATCCAGACCCGCCCCCTTTCGGCATATTCGAGGCCCGCAATGATCCGCAGCAGGGTGGTCTTGCCACAGCCCGAGGGCCCCAGCAACACCACAAATTCCTGGTCACGCACTTCCAGCGAAACCCCACTCAAAGCCTTGAACTTACCAAAAGTCTTCTCGATGCTCTCAACGCGGATTCCAGCCATAAACCTCCTGAAGGGCCCAAAGCGGATTGCCTGATGCCAAAAGCTGGGGGAGTTTAAGCACAGTGGGTTTGCAAAACCGAGTACCGGGCGCCGTTCCTGCGTTCCCCTCAACCCCGCCGAACGCCAATTCCCAACGTCAAACTACCTCTCTGGGCTGTCTCACCGGTTAGCGATGCCCCACAAGGTAAACAGATAGCGCCGGATGATGAAGATGAAGATCAGGGCTGGCACGATCAGGAAGAAGCCACCAGCAAAGCGAAAAGGCAAGGGGGAGTCGTTGAGCGAGGTTAGCAAAAAAGCTGGCAGGGTGCGCTCGCGCAGGGTAAGCAGGGTGGCTGCAAACACCTCGTTCCACGAGATCACAAAAGCAAAAATAGCCGTGGCCGCAAGCCCCGGAATAGCCAACGGGAGTACCACCCGTAAAAAGGCCTGGATGCGGTTGCAGCCCAGGGTCCAGGCAGCTTCTTCCAGCTCTTTGGGGATGCCCAGAAACAGGCTGCTGGTCACCAGAACCGCAAAAGGCAGGGCCAGCGCGGTGTGTACCAGCGCAACCCCAAAGGGGGTATCGTAGATGCCCAGGTTGATGAACTGAACCGCCAGCGGGATGGCCAGAATCGCCAGGGGAAAGGCCCGTGTGAGCAGGATCAGCACCCGGTAAGAGTCCGCTCCGGCAAAACGGTAACGGGCCAGGGCGTAACCAGCGGGCGCACCCAGCAAAATTGAAAATGCCAGGGTCATGGCGGCCACGACCAGGCTATTACGGATAGCCTTCCAGACCCCCTCCACACCAAAGAAGAAGGTGATGGTCTCCAACGAAAACTGCTGGGGCAGGAACCCCTTGGGCCAGGCAAATACCGAGGCGCGATCACTGAAGGCCAGGGTGGTAATCAGGAAGATGGGAGTCAGCACCCACAAGACCAGCACGACTGCCAAAAGCAGATAAAGCAGACGCAGATTCATGCCACACCATCCTGCCTTGAGCGCAACAGCCGCAAATAGAGCAACGTGGCAACCACCGAGATACCCAGAATAATGACCGCGTACGCGGCGGCCACCCCCGGATTTTGATAGGTGTTGTACCAGAAATAGGCTTCGCCGGCCAGCACCGGCAGGTTGCGTCCACCCAGCACGACCACCACCGCAAACACCTCGAGGGCCAGAATGGTTCGCAGGATCAGGGCCACTTGCAGGCTGGGCATAAGCAGGGGCAGGGTGACTTTTCGGAAGCGTTGCCAGGGCGTGGCCCCAAACACCTCGGCGGCCTCGCTGTATTCTTTGGGAATAAGCTGTAATCCAGCAACCAGAATCACAAACACGATGGCGGTAGCCCGCCAGACTTCAGCGGCCACCACGGCCACGAAAATCATCATGGGGGTCTCGTAGCTAAGCCACAACTGCGGCTGCTGAATCACCCCAATGCCCTGCAAGAAGCTGTTGAGATAACCCCGCTCGGTAAAAATTGCCAGCCACACGATGCCTGCGGCCAGATCGGAAATTCCCAGCGGGATGGTCCAGACATACAAGAACAGATCACGGCCCTTGGAAATGCTTCCCAGCAACAGGGCCATCCCTAAGGCCATCACCACCTGTAAAGGAACAATCACCACGGTCAGCAGCAGGGTGTACTTGAGGGCATCCCTGAAGTAGAGGTCGGCGGCCATCCGTTGGAAATTCTCGAGTGTCCACCCCCCCCCGCTTCCCCGCACCGACAGCAGCAGGGCCTCTACCAGCGGCCAGGCGAACAGGAGCAACAAAAACAGCACGCTCGGCAAGATGAGCACGTAGGGGATATACCGTTCACTACGCATCTGACCCTTCCACTTTCCTCCCAAATGGGGTGAGTTTTCCTGGATGGAAAGAGGCCGGTGATCCAACCGCCGACCCCTTTCGCCAGGTTCAGTTGCACCGATGGCTATTGCGGTTTGCCAGCACACAACCCGTGTCGAGGTCCAACGTCAAAGGTCGGTGCCTTTAGCTTTCAGCCTTCCGCTTTAGTTCACCGGGCAGGGCCCGCTGCTAGCAGGGTCGGGCGACCAGCAAGGGGCTCTGGTTTCGTTCATGATGCGGCGCAGATTGCCGGCCTCGCTATCGAGCACCCGGCGAACATCTTCGTTGCGAAGGATGATCCGCGCAAAGGTATCCTGGAAGACCTTGTTGTACTCACCGCCCCTGGCACCCAGACCCACCGGCAGCAGGCTGGGCAGGGCCACGTTGCTCTGGGCCTGCCGCGCGATGGCATCGGCGCCCATGCGAATGCCCTGGGGCAGGTTCTCAGGCAACCGAACCTGGATGACCGGGAAGAAGCCGTTTTGTACCAGGGTGGCAATCTGCACGTCGGGTCGGGTCAGGTACTCGATGGCGGCTACCGCAGCGGCCCGGTTGGGGCTGCCTTTGGGGATGGCCAGGCCGGCCAGCACCGGCATGAAGCCACGGCCATACGGCCCGATGGGTGCAGGGAAAGCCACAAAGTCGTTGGGGCGCTGGTTAAGCGCATCGCGCAAACGGGCGATGTGATCCCAGGCGATCCAGACCTCACCGGACAGCAAGGGCTCTTGCATAAAATCGTAGCTGGTAGACTGGGGGTTCACGTGCTGCCAGAGGCTCCTGAACTCGAGCCACATGCTCTCGGCCTCGTCGCTTCTAAACCGGGTGACCGCGCTCTTGGTGTACGAGGGATACAAGTAACCCTGGGTGAAGCGGTGCATCAAGCCCCTGGGACCAGCAGGGAAACCCAGCATCCGCCGACCGGTGGCCCGCTGGATGCTGGCAGCCCACTCTCTGAGCTGCGAGTAGGTGAGGGTGTTAACGCTGGCTCCTGCCGGTAGATACTGCAAGGCCTGTCGGCTGGCCACCATGATGTAGGTGGCTTGCATCCAGGGGATGTAGAGCTGGTTGGCCGTGCCCATCCTGCCCAGGTTCACAAAGGTCTGGGAGAACCGGCGATCCCTGAGCTGGGCCAGCACATCGTCTACATTGTCCAGCGCACCCGCTGCGATCAGCGGAGGGAAGTCGCCGTGCAGGCCCCCGGCCAGGCCCACGTTCACCCGGCCTGCCCGGACCTCGGAGAGAATACGGTTGGTGAAGGGGGCGTTGTCCTCGGGGATGAACTCCACCCGCCCCTGGAAGTCTTTCAGGATCACCTGCCGCATCCGCTGGGCTTCCTCGATGGGGGTGAACTGGGTGGAGACAAACAGCAGCGATGCGGTCTGTTGCGCTAGCACCCCCGACAGCACCAGCAAGGTGCTCAAGAGACCCAACCACAACCACTTGCTCTTCTTCATGCCTTCCTCCTTTTACGTTTGCGGTGGGCCATCCGACCCCCGCAGAACCAACTCGGGAACCCAGACCTCCTGTAACCGTGAAACCGCCACCCCCCCCAGCCGCGCCAGCAACATCTCCACCAGCCGCTTACCGGTATCGCGAAAAGGCTGGTGTACGGTGGAGAGGGGTGGGTCGGTGTACTGTGCCTGGGGGATATCGTCGTAGCCAATAACCGAGACCTCCTGGCCCCCTTTGAGCCCTCGCTCCCGCAAAGCCCGCAGAACCCCCAGGGCCATCAGGTCGTTGGCGCACAAAATGGCGCTGGGAAACTCGGGCGGTTCCAGCAAAACCTGGGACAACTGGTAACCGCTTTTCTCACTGAGATCACCCTCCAGCAACCACTCGGGTCGGATGGGGATTCTGGCTTCACTCATGGCCTGCCGATAGCCTGCCAGGCGGTGAGCAGCGAAGTTGAGTTCGTGCGGAGCCCCAATAAAGGCGATATCGCGGTGGCCCAGATGGAGCAGATGCTGCGTGGCTATATAGAAGCCCTGTTGTCCGTCCACATCCAGATAGGGATAGGGGGTGGTGATGAGGTCGCAGCGCCCATGCGACACGAATGGAATGTTTTGCTCGAGCAGATAGGTGATGCGCTCGTCCTGGCGGCGGGTGCGGGCCACGACCAGGCCCTCCACCCGTCTGCCCTCCACCAGACGCCGGTAACAGGCCAGCTCTTCCGAGCCGGGCGGGCAGGTGGCCACCAGCAAATCCAGTCCGGCATCCGATAGCCCCTCGCCCAACCCGGCCAGCAGCTCCAGAAAAAACGAGTCGGCAAAACGCCCCGGCGGAGAGGGAATGACCAGGCCGATGGTCTCGGCGCGGCCCTTGCGCAGGCGCTTTCCATTCGGGTTGGGACGGTATCCCAGGCGGGTAGCAGTCTCGAGCACCCGCTCGCGGGTTTGGGGGCTGACCCGATCGGGGTTGTTGAGCACCCTCGAGACCGTCGCGATAGATACCTCAGCCTCCGCTGCCACGCGGCGGATATCAACTGCCAGGGAGGAGGGTTTGATGCCAGACATAGGAAAACTTGTTGTAGCAAGAGCTACTCCAGCACACGATGTAAACGTTTTCCATAAACTATCACCGCCGCACGATTTGCGCAAGCCCCCCGGCCTAAAGGCCGAGACAGGGAAGTGGGCCCTGCGATACAATCGCCTGGCAGGGGTGCGAAAAAACGGATGACCCAGTACGTTGAGGCATCGAGGCGATGCGTCCATTGCGGATGAGGGAGAGGGGAGAAGATGCGCTACAAACTTCTGGGGAGGAGTGGACTGCGGGTATCTGAACTGGCCCTGGGCACCATGACCTTTGGCGAGGACTGGGGCTGGGGGGCCAGCAAGGAAGAAAGCCAAAAAATATTCGAAGCTTACGCTGAGGCGGGCGGCAACTTTATTGACACTGCCTGCAACTACACCAACGGAACCAGCGAGAGGTTTGTAGGGGAGTTTGTGGCAGCCGACCGGGATCGCTTTGTGGTGGCGACCAAGTTTACCCTTTCGGAACGGCAGGCTGACCTGAACTTTGGCGGCAACCACCGCAAGAACCTGATGCGTACCCTGGAATCCAGCCTGCAAAAGCTGAATACCGACTACATTGACCTGCTCTGGCTGCATGTTTGGGACTTCACCGCCCCGGTGGAAGAAGTGATGCGGGCCCTGGACGATGCGGTGCGCAGTGGGCGGGTGCACTATGTAGGCATTTCCGACTCGCCCGCCTGGATAGTGGCCCAGGCCAACACCCTGGCCGATTTGCGCGGCTGGAGCCCCTTTGTGGCCTTGCAGGTGCCCTACAGCATTGCCTCGAGGGACATAGAGCGCGACCTGCTGCCGATGGCCCGTGCTTTTGGCCTGGCAGTCACGCCCTGGGCGGTCATGGGTGGCGGGGTGCTGAGCGGAAAGTACACTCGCGAACCCGACCAACCCACCCGGCAAAGACGAGAGAATATCGCTCCGGAGCGGCTGCAACTGGCCGAATCCGTTGCTTCCATCGCCCACGAATTGGGGCGAAGCCCAGCCCAGGTAGCGATCAACTGGGTGCGCCAGCAACAGCATCGCGCCCAGATTATTCCCATTCTGGGAGCCCGCACGGAGGCCCAGATCCGGGACAACCTGGACTGCCTCGAGTTCACCCTGGGTGAGGCCCATCTTGTACGGCTGGAAGAAGCCAGTCCCATCAAACTGGGTTTCCCCCACGAGTTCTTCGGTAGCGAAAACGTTCAGAGTCTAATCTTTGGAACCAGGCGGGATCTGCTCGACCGCCGGAGGTGACGATGGCCTACTACCTGGTGAGCGCCAGAGCCAAAAAAAGCAAGCTCGAGGAACTCAAAACCCGCCTTCTGTCCGGTGAAATCCGGGCCATGCGTCCCTTTGGTACCGCGCTGGATTCCTCATTGCGGGGGGCCAGGGTGCGGGAGGATGGGCTGCTGTTATGGGAGGAGCAAGACTACTGCGTACCTCCCCTGGCTATGGAGCGTACCGCTGTACTGGACGATTATTTCCATGAAATTGCAGTCGAGCCAGTGCAGAAAGGCCAGGGCTGGAAACGAATCGCCAAACTGCCGCATTTGTGGCCGTTGTCTTAGCGGGGGCATTTGCGCTTTACTTTTTGCTGCCCCCACCCCAAGATGAGAAAACCGGATGAATACCATGTCCTCCACACCCGTAGTCGAACGCATGCAAGACCACATTCGCCGGTGGGAGCAGACCGGTGACCGCCGCGCGGTGTTTCTGAGTTGTTATTCGATGATGACCCAGAATATGCTGGCAGCAATTGCCAGGGACGAGTTTCAAGACCCGGTGTGGGTGGATCACCTTCTGCACCACTTTGCCGACTACTACTTTGTGGCTCTAGAGGCCTACGAACAAAACCCGGCTACCGCTCCTGCGGTATGGCAGATTGCCCACGGCTGCTGTCGCAGCCCCCACCTGAAAGCCTTACAAAACCTGCTGTTGGGGGTTAATGCCCACATCAACTACGACCTGGTGCTGGCAGTGTGCGATGTGTTGCAAAACGAGTGGGAAGCCCTGAGCCCCCAGCAGCGCGAGATGCGCTATGCTGATCACTGCAAGGTGAACGTGATTATTGCTCAGACCGTGGATCGCGTGCAGGATCAGGTGATCGAACGCTACAACCCCGAAATGGATCTGGTGGACAGGCTGATGGGTTCGCTAGACGAGTGGCTGATTTCACGCCTCATTGCCAGTTGGCGTGATCAGGTCTGGCGAAACGCAATTGACCGGGTTATGGCCCCTCAGGCCGAACGCGGGCTGCTAACCCAGAAGGTCGAAAAGGCCTGCCTGGAGATTGCCGAATCCATCTTGCTCAAACGCCCATAAACCTCGCTGCAATTTCACCCGCAATTTCACCTGCTCCGGTGGCGAAAATTGCGCTCTACACTCTAGAGCTCGAGAAGAGTGCAGGCTTTTTTTTGGAGAACCGCTCTAAGCGCGCCCACCATAGCAATCTCGGTTATGGCGTATTTACGAGGTGCAATTTTGGGGTTGCTTCGGCCCGGCCTCTGTGCGTATCGCAAATTCCCGACCTGGAGATCCTTAGTCAAGCAGGGGTACTACCCTGCAAACTTACGCAGCATCGCGGCAATTTGGGCGGGTTTTTGACTGTTGCCCTTTGCGATATCGCTGGCGCAGATGGTCAGAAATTCCTGAAGAATCAGGGTAGAGGCCGACTCCATGGCTTTCTTGGTGGCGGTCATCTGGGTGAGTACCTCCTCGCAGGGGCGACCCTCCTCGACCATTTTTTGCAAACCCCGCACCTGCCCCTCGATACGGCGCAGGCGCTTGAGGATGCCATCCAGGGTTTCCCCACTGAGATCGGTGGTGTTCATAGGGCCATAGTCTATACCAGTATTTTCTGGGCGTGGGCAGTCCGGTGTTCTTCAGAGGAGGCCTCGAGACCCATCTTTCGGGAACGTCACTCCGACTCTCCCTCCGTTTCGGGGGAAGGCGCCTCGAGGGGGGCTTCGCGTGAGGCATCGGGATAGAATTTGCGCAGTCTTCCGCCAAATACCTTGACCAGTTGTTGAAAACGCGGGTCTTCCAGCAGGCTGGCCTCGAAGGCAGGCCTGGCCTCGGGTTCATCCGAGGCCAGATCGGGTGGGTTCGGGTCAAAAAGCGAGACTTCAGGGTTCCAGGGCTCCGGTTCGGGGGGCCCAGCAGCAGGGGGGTGTAACAGCGATAAATTGGGTTCTTCCCAGGGGGTGTCGGCAGGGGCAGGCTCGACAGGAGCAGCGCTGCTCGGTGAGAGAAGCGGCAGACTTTCCGGGGGCGGCGGCTGT
>NZ_CALMCQ010000344.1 GCF_937863175.1 uncultured Meiothermus sp.
CGGTGAACTATCCTCAGATGGTATCCTGGACATCATCGGGGAGGGCACGGTTCCTTCCCAGGGGCTCAGGAGGGGGGTGGTCACCAACCTCGAGCGCACTTCCGAATCCATTCGTCAGGCCATCTTCCAGGCCGAGCGGGTAGCAGGGGTCAAGGCCGAGCGGGTCTGGGTAGGCGTAGCCGGAGCCCATGTCCGCAGTGTGACCAGCCACGGCCTGGCGGCTATCCGGCGGGGCCAGCAAATCTCTGCCACCGATGTGGAGCGGGCCATCGAACAGGCCAAAGCCTATCCATTTGAAGGCGACTACGAACTCATTCATGCCCTACCGCTGGAGTATCGCGTAGATGGTCAGGAAGGTATCCGCGACCCCATCGGCATGGCCGGAGTTCGCCTGGAAGTAGATGTGCATCTGGTTGCGGGTAGCAAAGGCCCCCTCACCAACCTTCGCAAGGCCGTCGAAGACGCCGGATTGGACTTGCAAGGTATGGTATTACAAGCCTATGCCTCGGGGCTGGCGGTGCTTTCACCCGAAGAACGCTCCATGACCGTGATGCTGGTAGACATTGGTGGAGGCACGACCGATGTAGCCGTCTTCCGCCAAGGGCGCCTGGCCCACTCGGCTGTAATCCCGTTGGGCGGAGACCATGTCTCGCATGACATCGCCAAGCTGCTGCAAATCCCGGTCGAAGAAGCGGAACGGGTCTCTAAAAAATACGGGGCTGCACTACCCGAGCTGGCCGATCCCGAGCTGGTGCTGGAAGTCAGCCAGGAGGGCGCAGCACAAATCTCCTATCAAGCCCCCGACCTAGCCCGTATCATCCGCCCGCGCTTGCGCGAAATCTTGCACCTGGCCCGTCAGAGTGTTGACGAGGCTTTGGGGCCGCTGGAAATCACGGTCGGTAAGGTCATCGTGACCGGCGGCACCAGCATGGTACGAGGACTGGAAGAACTGGCCCGCAAGCAGTTCAACCTGCCGGTTCGGTTGGGCAAGCCCCTGGGGGTGCAGGGTCTCACCGATGTGGTAGCCTCCCCTACCCACGCAACAGCGGTAGGACTGGTTCGCCATGCAGCCGGCCTCGCCACCCAGTCTCCCCTACCCCGTGGACACCGCCCTGGCCGTAACAAAACCATTCAAGCCAGCAAGCCGGTCATCAGTACCGAAGGTGCAGCCAGTGCTGCCAACGGTCTGTGGGAGCGCATTAAGGGAATGTTCAAGAACTTCTTTTAGCAGTTACGGCTTTTGTTCGCATCGGTCAGGTGGAAGCACTCGAGCAGCCAGTAGAAAGTACCAGGAGAGATTATGGGTGACGTGCAGATTAAGGTGATCGGACTCGGCGGCGCAGGCAACAACGCAGTCAATCGAATGATCGAGTCGGGGCTAACCGGCGTGGATTTTATTGCAGCCAATACGGATGCACAGGTATTGGCCACCAGCCTGGCCGATGTACGCATCCAATTGGGCGACAAACTGACCCGAGGACTGGGAGCAGGGGCCAACCCTGAAATCGGGGAGAAGGCTGCCCAGGAAGCCGAAGAACTGGTGGGCGAATACCTCGAGGGCTCCGATATGGTCTTCATCACTGCCGGGATGGGCGGGGGCACCGGTACGGGTAGCGCCCCGGTGGTGGCCGAGATTGCCAAAGGTTTGGGGGCTCTCACGGTAGGGGTCGTCACCCGCCCCTTTGCCTGGGAAGGCCCTCGCCGACTGCGGGCTGCCGAGGAGGGCATCAAGCGCCTGCGCGAACAGGTAGACGCCATGGTGGTTATCTCCAACGATCGCCTGCTGAATGCCCTGGACAAAAAAGTTTCGGCTAAGGATGCCTTCATGATTGCCGACCGGGTGCTCTACCATGGGGTGAAGGGCATCACCGACGTCATCAACCTGCCCGGCCAGATCAACCTCGACTTTGCCGATGTACGCACCCTGCTCACCGGGGCGGGCCAGGTTTTGATGGGCATCGGGGCCGGCCGGGGCGAAAACAAGGTGATGGAAGCCGCCCAGTCGGCCATCCAGAGCCCCTTGCTGGATCGTTCGGTGGATGGGGCCCGCAAGCTGCTGGTTAATGTGGTGGGCGACGAGGATATTTCGCTCTTGGAAGCCAGCAGTGTGGTGGAGCACATCCGCGAAGCCACCGGCATGGAAGACGTGGACGTGCTGTACGGCCTGACCTACGACAACCGGGCCCAGGACGAGATGCGGGTGATCCTGATTGCAGCGGGTTTTAATGAGAGCGCGGTGGTCGCCAAGCCCGGCGGTCGCCCGCTAATGGACTTCCCGGCCAGCAACGTAGATGTCGGCAACTTCGACATCCCGGCCTTCATCCGCTATGGCGATGGCGACTACCCACCCAAAAGGGGCAACTAGCGTTGCCCGTATAGGGTCGAGAGTCCAGAGTCAAAAACTCTTTACTCTAGACCCCTGACCCTCGACATGGTTGTCCTTGGCATTGACCCCGGTATCACCAATATGGGCCTGGGTGTGGTCGAGCGGGTCGGCAAGCAGGCCCGGCTGCTCCATGCCGAGGTTGTCAAGACCACCCATGGCGAGTCCGCGCCCAAGCGGGTAGGCAAGCTGTACCGGGCAGTGTATCAGGTGGCTGCAACCTACTCCCCACAGGCCATCGGGGTGGAGGAACAGTTCTTCTACCGGCAGAACGAGCTGGCCTACAAAGTGGGCTGGGCCATGGGAGCCGTGTTTCTGGTGGCCGATCAACTCTCGATCCCGGTCTTCGGCTACGGGCCACCCAGAATCAAACAGGCCCTGGTGGGCAATGGCCAGGCCGACAAGAGTCAGGTGGCCTATATGGTACGGGCTATTCTGGGCCTGAAGACCCTTCCCAGGCCCACCCACCTGGCCGATGCGCTGGCCATCGCGCTCACCCACTGCTTCTATACTGGGCTTGTGCCAGGTAAACCGGTGGGCTGAATATTTGGCCTTAGAATGAAACCGGTATGAATCGCCTCTTACCCATAATCTTGCTGGTGCTGGTGGGGGGGCTGGGGTTCTCTCAGAGCGTGCGGAGCCAGGGCATGGCGGGGCTGGTTCTGCCGGGCCCCGGCGCTGCTTATCTCAACCCGGCCTATGCTGCTTTTCCTGCAGAGCTGTATGGGGCAGACCCTGGCCTCCTACTGCCCATTGGGGTGTTGGGTCTGGTGTTGCGGCCCGCGAGCAA
>NZ_CALMCQ010000345.1 GCF_937863175.1 uncultured Meiothermus sp.
CTGCCGCCTCCAGCACGGGCTGGACCAGGCCCTTCCAGGCCGCCGACTGCTACCTCGACCTTAGCTACAAGCCCGAGGGCCAGCAGGGCCTGCTGCTGGGACAGCTCCTGGGTGAGAGCAAAGCCTCGTTCGACACCGCCCGAGTCGCCCTTATCGGCCCCAAAGGCGCCCGTCTGCAAACCGAGGAAATTGAACCCAACACCGGTTTTCGCCTGACCGTGGGCAGTGTAGCGGCCCACCACCTCGAGCTCACCCTGGGCCAGACCACCTTCAAAGTGGCCCTTTCCTGACCCCACCCCCCAGAAGGCCGCTCCAGAGCGGCCTTTTTCTCCATGCCAGCCTAACAACCGACTGGGCTGTCATGTTGAACGGAGTGTAGCGTAGTGAGTCGAAGCCCTGAGGAACCGAAGGGGAAACATCTCCTCAGGGCAGGCGGCCCCGGCCCTCATGCCGGTACGGTGTCATGCCGGTACGGCGGCGGTCTGTTTACCCGAGCAATTGGCGGGTCTGACGCGGTGAGGGGATTCTTCGGGGGCAAAAGCGCCCCCTCAGAATGACAAATTGAGGTGTCATGTTGAGGGGTGCGGAGCACTCCGAAACATCCCCGGGCTGCGTAAGGCACGTCCGATCATGCCGGTACGGCGGCGGTCTGTTTACCCGAGCAGTGGACGAGGTCTGTGCAGTTAGGGGATTCTTCGGCCTGACGGCCTCAGAATGACAAAAGGGGTGAAGCCTGGGGGCCGTAACGCTCCGGCCCATTTTTTGGTGAAAATATCACCGCGCACCCCCCAGAGAACCCCTAAGCTAAGTGCGTCTACTTCGGTAGGCATCGCAAAATTTGGCGTATTGTAATCTTGATACATTCTAAATCAAGTGCAGATATTCCCGTATGCCTTGACTGCCCGGGAGGTCTTGGGGTATTGTCTTCCTCAAGGTTGGAAGCAGAGAAATAAAAACGTTTCCAAACCGTCTGGAAGGAGATAACCATGAAAAAACTTGCCTTCAAAATCCTTACCCTGATCTCTGCCCTGGTTGCTCTGGCTATGGCCGCTGGCGCTAACTACGAGTGGCGCTGATTACGTAACGCTCAGGCGAGTATGGATGTGAAATCCGTACTCGTTTTTTTTTCGCACCCCCCTAAACTAGGTGGGTGCAGTCTTGGTTTGCAATTCCTCCAGGCAAAATACTTGCTTATATCCTCGGGCTAACCCTGGGTTTAGTGGGTCTGCAGTTGACCCTGTTACAGCTACCGGGCCAGAAAGACTTTTATTACATTGATGCTGCTTTCTGGATTGCCCTTATTCTGATTGCCAAAAACACCTTTGTGAAGCTTCCTTTCAATGCTTCCATATCGCACGGGTTCGTTGTGGCGCTGGCAGCGGTGGTCATCTTTCCCGCATGGCTTGCACCGCTCCTGATTTTCGTTTTCAGTTTTGACAGAGCCTTTGGCACGCCGGCTTATCCCTGGTACAAAGACTTGTTTAACAGAACTCAAACGTCAATATCCACTGGTTTTGCAGCCTTAATATGGTGGTTTATCCAGAATCAAGCGGGGGTGAATCCGTACATCCTCGAAGTAGTGGGCATTCTTGCCGCCTCGGTGGCTTATTTTTTGGTGAACACTAGCTCTGTAACCTATGTTATCCATCTTGCCAGCGGTGCCAGCTTTCGCAAAATCTGGTACGAAAACTCTAGCTGGCTCTGGGTGAGCTATCTGGTGCAGGCGCCGGTCGCGTTGTTGCTGGCCAAGGCTTATCAGGTTCCGCTAATTTGGGGCTGGGGTGGGTTTACGGTGCTGTTTATGATGCTGTTGCTCTATTTCTCGCGCTACTACTGGGACGAGAAGGTGAAGCTGGAGGAGTCGTTCGATACCACCATCGAGGTGCTGGTATCGGCGCTGGACGCCAAAGACCCCTTCACCCGCCTGCATTCCGAGCGGGTGGCGGCCATTACCAACAGCATCGCCCAGAAGATGGGTCTGGACGAGCAGGATGTGAAGCGCATTACCTACGCGGCCCGCATTCACGATATTGGCAAGGTGGCGATTCCCGACTCGGTCTTGCTGAAGCCGGGCAAGCTGTCTGCGGAAGAATTTGCCCTCATCCGAAGCCACCCCACCAAGGGTCTCGAGGTGCTGTCCCCCATGCGCCATCGCCTGTCCAAAGATGTCCAGGGCGTTATTCTGCACCACCACGAGCGCTGGGATGGAACCGGCTACCCCCTGGGCGTACGGGGCGACGAGATTCCGACCTGGGCCAGGGTGATCTCGCTGGCCGATGCCTACGAGGCCATGACCGCAGGCCGGGCCTATAGCCTGGCCAAGTCGCCAGAAGAGGCCCTCAATGAGATAATCATGTTTGCGGGGCGGCAGTTCGACCCGCAGGTGGTGCGGCTCTTCGAGGAGCTGTGGCTCGAAGACCTCATCTGGAGAGACCGGGAGGAATTCCTACGACGCTATACCTCGCCAGTGCAATTGTCGGAATTGCCCTTGCCCTCGCGTTCCGAGCCGGCTTCCGCGATCTCGGCAACATCGAGCTCAAGTCCGCCTGGGCCTTCGTAGCCGCCGCGCTGCTGGAAGGTGGGCTGGCACTGGCTACCTCGAGGGGTCTGATGGAGCCCGCAGTGGCTGGCCCCGTCGCAAAAACGCTGGTGGTTCTTCTGGTCGGGTATGGCCTGTGGGCCAACCCGCACCTGCGGGGGCTGTGGTTTGTGGGTCTGGGGCTTTTTTCCAATGCCCTGGTTATTTTTGCCAATAAGGGGCACATGCCCGTAAGCAGCGAGGCACTGTACCGGGTGGGTATGGAGTCGTTCATTCCCAGGCTCCAACAGCAGTACGATGCCGTCCACACCCTGATGACCGAGTCTAGCCGGCTGTGGTTTCTGGCCGACGTGATCCCGGTGAGTATCCTGGGCTATACCAACGTCATCAGCATTGGAGACGTGTACTTGATGGTGGGGATTGCACTGACCATTCTGGATGGAGCCCTGGAAGCCAGGCGCAAGGCCCAGGAGCCTCTGGATATAGATTTGAAGTTTTGAGTGCTGGTCGGAGCATTCATACCAGATCGCCGTTTTTGTACGGCCCTGGCCTCTGGTTCCGGAGACGAGACCCTTGAACCCGTTCCCCAAAGGCACCATTGACATACTGGCGGCGCCTTTGTGTGGTGCTGTGCGCGTGTTGACTACCTTCCAGAGCAAGATGCGGGTGCTTCGGTACGTTGGTTTTCGATATAGATCTGGCCTTGGGAGTGGCGGGATTTGCTGTGGAGCGGCTCGTTTTGGGGCTTTGTTGTCAAACCATCAGGTCAAGTTCACCAGTGCGTTGTACAAAACGTGGCATATCACCGACGGCCAGATGGGCACTCACCGCCATTTACCTCTTCCATCTCCCACACTTCCAACTCACGCAGCATCTTCACACCTCCCACATCAAATAGGGTCTGGATGGCCGAATGCCCGTCTTCCTAGTCCCGCTCCGGCGGATGCCCTGGTCGAGGAAGAGAATAAACAGGCGGCCAGGGTTCTTGTAGCAAAGGCAGCCAGCACCCACAGGCATTATTCCGCGCAGACTCTATTTGCGTCTTTCACCAAAGTGTTTTGTGGGCAAGAGTGAGTTCCTTACAACTTCTCCCCACGGAATACTGCCGCAAGCTGAGCAGGCCAACTGCTACCAGAAGTGCAACACACCCAAAAAAGAGCAGGTAGTTGACCAGCACGCTCTCTGTTACCACTACCAGGCGAACCGTATTCGCTGCAAAGTGCAACAAGATCGCCCACACCAGTCCCATGCGCAATATGATGGCGAGACATGCCAGGCCAAAAGCGGCTGTAGAAAGTGGTTTTAGAATGGTAATTTCTGGCCAAATAGCAATGTCCACAGCCTGACCACTCAAATGAATAAAGCCAAACCATAGAGAGTTGAGCCATACCCCTACCCAGTAGACATTGCTAAATAGCTGAAAAATTCCAATCCTTTCGATCTCCTCTTTTGCTGCCCAAAAGAGCACCCCCCATTCCACAGGCTTGCTTACCACCTGGACACCTGCAGTCTCTGGCAACATGTTGGTGGCCAGATATTTTCCTAGACTGGCAGCAATGCCATCGAGCAGCCAAACCAAAAACAGCAGACCGACCCCGCCCCAGGTAAGCCTGTCCATAATCGGAAACAGCCGCCGATCCTCCTTTATGAGAAACCGATATCCCCAGTAAATTACCCAACCAACAAACATGTATATCCAGGCCCCTATCTCTGCGATAGAAGCGATGCTTTCAGCTATCTTCTGATCCATATGGTTCCAAAAAAAACTATTCCGTGAAGTTTACCCAACCTGTAAATGCTTCATACAGGTTGAGTAGTATAGCTAGTACTGGAGGTATATTGTTTGATGCAAGTCCTGAGTTCCTAATACAGGTAACAAATCCGGTTTACCGCATCCCACAGACCCCGGATAGTGGCGCTGTCCAGGAACCAGGCCGAAAACCATGGGGGTCTTCGACCATTAGAATCCGAACATTGCTATCGTCAGGCCTGGTAACACCAACCTGACCGCTGGAAGACGTATAATCACGCTGCCAACCAAAATCCTTCACATCTCCAATCGAAGAAAGTCCGTATGTTCTCCCCCCGCCACCTCCACCACCAGCACAAACCTGCATGATGCCTCCATAGTTTGAACCATCCGCTATCCAACACCCACCCCGCACTTCCAAAAGCTCGTTTTCATCCAACTCACGCAGCATCTTCACACCTCCATAGTCAAATGGGTTCTTGATTGCCTGATGTCAGTCTACCTAGTCCCGCTCCGGCGGATGCCCTGGTGGATGGGGAGAACAAACAGGCGGCCAGGGTTCGGGCAGCAAAGGCAGCCACCATTGCTAAGTCACGCCGACCAGAAGGTTGAAAAAAAAGTGACTGACCGCAGCAGGCCAGATAGAGCCGGTAGTGCGGATGAGCCAGAGTAAGGCCAGGCCAGCGGTAAACATGGCTAAGGCATAGGTATAAGTGGTTGCCCGCAAAAAGTCCTGGATGTTGGGTTGAGAGGTATCTATACCACGAGCTTCGAGCCTTGGAGCGATTCTTTCTGCCGAGTGGCTGTGGCCTAAAACCCACAACAGTGTGCTGAAGAAGGGGTTTGGCAGGCCGCTGGTATAGAGCGCTGCGCGGGCGACTTCCTCACTGATGCCGCTGATACCGGCAACTATCAAATTGCCGGATAAAACGCCTTCCAGGAGGGCGTATGGGGGTGGTTGGGGAAAAGCAGTCTCAATCTGATAATTGACTGCTGGAATAGCTAGAGAAGCGAAAAAGCTTATTACCATTACACATAGAACCAGGAATGCGAGAAGCAGGGCTCGTATCCGTCGCTTGGGAAGCTGGACATACTCGTGAAGCCGAGGGTCTAAACGGCCCTCGCGGGCAAGGTATATGACCAGTACCGGCAGAATTAGGATGGTGGTGATGAGTAAAAAGCCCAGGAGTATCTCCGTGGGTTCATGAAAGTGAAGTGAAACCCCAAACGCCGCCGAAAGCAGAAGGGCTAGAAACTCTTTGCGTGATACGACGGGAACAATGGTGAGAAGGGATAAGCTGAAGAAATAGACGATTATGAATGGTAACAACGGTTCGTTGGTACCTTGCAGCAGCCAGAATGCTAATGCAGAAAGAACCACTGCTGGGCTGACCCAGCCAGAGTTATGAAGCAGGTTTCTTGATATTGCGGTCATGTTGTTTTGTTGAAACTAGCTTGTGGCGGGTGTTCCTTCACCTACACGCCACAAGCTGACCAGAATATCTCTGGTATTTGTGACTAGAGACTACCAGGGCGTCAACTGGCTGCCACCACCACCGCCACCACCTTGATGGGAGTTTACATGGTAGTGGTTATGGCCGCCATACATCGTCCAAGGCGCCCCATGGTTATGACCATCGCCGGTTTGGGGTGGATCAAACAGCCCACGAACGAACTCCGCCTTTGCCACGTAGTCTGCAAGTTCCCACATCACACAAGCCACTCTGTAACGCTGGAGCCATTCCGGGCAGCCCCCTACCACTTCCTCCATCTCCCACACTTCCAACTCACGCAGCATCTTCACACCTCCCACATCAAATAGGGTCTGGATGGCCGAATGCCCGTCTTCCTAGTCCCGCTCCGGCGGATGCCCTGGCGGAGGAATAGGAGTTTGAACAGGCGGCCAGGGTTCGGGCAGCCGGGACAGCCAGAGCAGCTTTGGGCTGGGCTCGGTAGCTCCGCCTACTACCTGTTCGGCTTCTGCTGGGCTCAGTTCTTGTAGCACCCTTCGGCAGGCTCAGGGCAGTGCCGGTCTCGCCTCCTTTCTGCTATCCAGGGTAGGGGCGGGGGGGTGGTTTGCATAGGGAATTATTCCCAGGATATCCTGGGAACTTTGCTCTAGTAAAAAAACCGGGGTTGTGGTAGAGAGGCCGAAGTAGCGGGCTACCATCTCGGTGCGGCTCTGCACGCCCATCTCGGTCTTGATGTTCTGCACCCGGTTGGCCACGCTCTTGGCGCTGATTTTTAGCCGGGCCGCGATGGCCTCGTTGTCCAGGCCCTGCACCACCAGGCGCAGAACCGCCCAGTCCTTGGGCGAGAGGT
>NZ_CALMCQ010000346.1 GCF_937863175.1 uncultured Meiothermus sp.
TGAGTTTTCCTGGGGGTCTGATAACAAAGTTTTTGCCCTACAGGCCCCACTTTGCACGGGCAGAAGAACAACCGTCCGGGGTCGGGGGTCTGGGTCATGGTCGAAGGCCAGAAGCTGAAAGCCAAAAACGACGGGGATCTCTGGTCTGGATTAGGGTACAGGCCTCGAGGGCTCGCGGTTCAGCCATTTCAGCTATCGGCTAGCGACGTGGGATGTGACCATATGTGCGGTAAAAACACTCGCCAGCCTGGTCAAATTCACATATCTCAACCTGGGTAGCGTGTTGTTTGGCTACCGGGTTCCAGGCCTCATCACGAAAGAAAGCAATGGAATACACGCCCCCGTTCGGAGTCGGCCCGTCTTGGCGCTCCTCCATCTCGTCAGTCTGGAGCGAAGTCTCATCCGCCATCACCCACCTCTTTCATCAGTCTAGCAATCACCGAGTACCCCCGAAGTAAGGCCCCAAAACGACCCCATGCGAAACTTTCAACCGTGGATCTGAGACCCGAGACCTGCGACATCCTTACAGTGCCCGTGCGGGTATCCAGGTCAAGTTATCCACTCCCTCCGTCGTGGGCTATGAGCTACCCACCCCCGGTCATTTCTAGGTAGAATTCGCTGGCATGGCCCTGTTTGCCGTGAACAAACCGCTAGGCCGCACCTCGCATGACGTGGTAGACATGGCCCGTAAACTGCTGGGAACACGCCGGGTGGGCCACACCGGAACCCTCGACCCACTGGCCACGGGGGTCTTGATACTGGCGGTGGATGTTTCGACCAAGCTGGTACCCTTCCTGTCTGCCGAAGTTAAAGAGTACATCGCCTGGGTTTCGTTTGGGGTGACCACCGAGACCCTGGATGCCGAAGGGCAGATTGTGGCAGAAAGCTCCAGGCGTCCAACCCAGCGCGAGATTGAGGCAGCTTTGCCCACATTTTTGACCCTGACACAGCAGACACCCCCTGCTTACTCGGCGGTAAAGGTAAGGGGGGTCAAAGCCTACGAAGCGGCACGCAAAGGGCAGGCACTGGAACTCGAGCCGCGCCCGGTCCAATACCTCGAGGCGAGTCTACTGGCCTACGATCCAGCCCCTGTTGCGCACCGCATTGCGCCTTCGGCGACGGGGTGGCACCTGTCCGAGCGGGGCCGTGCGGTGGAGTTGCCCAGGCCTGTGGGCGACTACCCCACCGCCGTGATCCGCCTGGTAGTGGGGTCGGGCACGTATGTGCGCTCGTTCGCTCGAGACCTGGGCGAACAACTGGGAAGCAAAGCCTTCCTGTCGGGTCTGGTTCGCACCCGGGTGGGCAAAATTGGCCTCGAGCAGGCCCAGGACATCGAAAACCTGGACACCGGGAAGGTGCTCGATGAACTCGAGGCTCTCTCCTGCCCCAGCGTAGAGCTCTCCCACACCGAGGCCCGGCGGGCTATGGAAGGCGTCCCGCTGCCCATTCCGGCCAAGGGGCTGGTGGCCCTGGTTGGTCCCAGGCGCCGCCTGGTGGCGATGGCCGAGGGGGATGGTTTCAAGCTCCGCATTAAGCGGGTGTTCAAGGGATAGGGGATTACGCAGTATCGGTGCTCAGACAGTCAAGTTTTTGCGTACCCTTCCGTCCGGGTTCTGTGCCCAGGGCTGTACAGTTTTCCTGGAATGCCTCATGGGTTTAATCAGCTCAATATGTGCAGCCTAGACCGCAAAAGTCTCTTTGATAATGGGTTGGGACAAGACTACCGAGGTACGGGTACTGCCAAAAAAGCCCAGCTGCTGGATCAGTTCTTGCAGGTGTTGCACGGAAGGGGTTAACACCTTGGCGACAAAGGACGATTCGCCGGTCACAAAATAGCACTCCCGCACCGCAGGGGTGGTACGGGCAAACTCGAGCATCTGCTGGTAGCGGCCCGGCGGGGTGGCCACCTCAATCAGGGCGGTGATGGTGTACCCCAGGGCGCCTGGGTTAATCCGCGCACCATAGCCGGTAATAATGCCGGCATCCTCCAGGCGACGCACCCGCTCGGTGACGGCAGGGGTCGAGAGTCCCACCCGTCGGCCCAGCTCGCTGTAGGAGAGCCGTCCGTCCTGTTGTAGCTCGTTCAGAATGGCAAGGTTGGCTTTGTCTAACAATTTGGAAGCCATAAAGCCAATTATGGCTTAAGAATTAAAAGTCAGACCTCCCAAAATACTTAAGTCCCCCCTTCCCATTGCCGGACAATCCATCTACCCTTGGGAAAAACAGGAGGTTCCTATGATTATTGGTGTTCCCAGGGAGATCAAGACGCTCGAGAACCGTGTAGCCCTCACGCCTGGTGGGGTGACCAGCCTGGTGCGACGGGGGCATAAGGTGCTGGTACAGCAGAGTGCGGGGGTGGGTTCGGGCCTATCCGATGCCGAGTATCAAAAAGCCGGGGCCGAGATGGTGAGGGCCGAGCAAGCCTGGGCTGCCGATCTGGTGGTCAAGGTCAAGGAACCCATTGCCGAGGAGTACAAGTATCTTCGCAAGGAACTGATTCTCTTCACCTACCTGCACCTGGCCGCCGACCAGCCGCTCACCAGAGCCTTGCTGGCGGGCGGCACCAGTGGCATTGCCTACGAAACCGTTCAGCTCGAGGATGGTTCGCTGCCCCTCCTGCTGCCCATGAGCGAGGTGGCCGGACGCATGGCCCCCCAGGTGGGCGCTGCTGCACTGGAAAAGCCGCATGGCGGGCGCGGTGTGCTGCTGGGCGGGGTGCCGGGGGTGGCCCCGGCCAGCGTGGTCATTATCGGAGGGGGCATTGTGGGCACCAACGCGGCCAAGATTGCCCTGGGGATGGGCGCGCAGGTAGCCATTCTGGATGTGAGCAAGACGCGGATGCAGTACCTCGACGACGTGTTTGGTGGGCGGGTCATCACCCTCTCGTCCACCGAAGCCAACATTGCGGCCTCCATCCGCCATGCCGACCTCCTCATCGGTGGGGTTCTGATCCCCGGGGCCAAGGCTCCCAAACTGGTCACCCGCGAGATGCTCTCCACCATGAAGGAAGCCTCGGTGATTGTGGACGTGGCGGTAGATCAGGGTGGCTGCGTGGAAACCATCAAACCCACCACCCATGCCGACCCCACCTATGTGGTGGACGGTGTGGTGCACTATGGCGTGGCCAACATGCCGGGTGCGGTACCCCGTACCTCCACCTTCGCCCTCACCAACCAGACCCTGCCCTACCTGCTCAAGCTGGCCGAGAAGGGCCTGGAAGCCCTGCACGACGACCCCGCCTTGATGCTGGGTCTCAACACCCACCAGGGCAAGCTGACCTGCCTGGGGGTGGCCGAGGCCTTCGGGCTGCCCTACACCGACCCCAGGGCGGCCCTGTAACCCACTTAACCCTGCCTAACCCGGAACCTCACCTGCAATTGCTGTACCCTGTATAGCAAAGCCTATGTTCCGGGGAGGGTGGTTTGTACTATTTGTGCTGGCAGGCGCTGGTTCGCTGGCCCAGGCCCCGCCCTGGCCTGCCGGTGAGCGCCTGACCTACCATCTGGTCTGGCAGGGAATCGGGGTCGGGCGGTTGCACCTGAGTGCCGATGGCATCGAGGGTGGTTGGCGTTTTCGGCTAAAACTCGAGACCACCGGGCTGGCTCAGGCGGTAGGCTATGGCCTCGAGTCGGAAAGCCAGGTCGGCCAAGACTTCTACACCGACCGCTTCTGGCAAACCCTCACCGAACCCCTCAAAGGCACCACCCGGCTGATGTTCGAGCGGCAGGAGAACAACGGCTCCTGGGCAAGGATTATGCATCCAGATGGCAGACTCACCAGCTGGAGCAGTTCAAATGAAGAGGTGGTGGATCAGTTGTCGCTGATCTACTATCTGCGCATTCACCCCGAGACCCGTCTGGTCAGTGCGGTGGACTATCCCAGGCTGGCCCAGGGGCGGCTGGAACCCCTCCCGGTCAACGGCAGTGGCCTGGTAGGCTATCGCTTGGCCCGTGAGGATCTGCTGGTGGAAATCTGGTATCGCCAGGATGTTCGTCGTACCCCGGCCCGCATCCTCTTCGGGCGTGACTTTGGGCGCCTCGAGGCCACCCTTATCGAAAACGGCAACCGCTAAGCCAGAAGTGTCCTGTGTGAAGCATTGTCGCCCCGTGCAAGTTGGGAGTAATTCAGGCCAGTCCTGTTTTTGAGGCCCTGGTTTACAGGGTTTGCTGGTCTGGGCAGCACCTGCAAGGATGAAGACTGGACTGTGGTAAAAAAGTTTCTGAGTCATCTCAGGCTGCTAGAGGGTTGGAAACTGGGTTTGGGTGCGTTATAGTTGCGCCATAAGGAATCTAATCAACCCCATGCACTGGCTTTCCAGCAACAGGAGGGGGTGGGGTTGGAGGGTACACTGCCCAAGTCTGGAGGAACACTTTGAAAGGTAACATTACCGTGACAGAAAGCGCACTGGCGGCTATTTTGGGCCTGGCAGCCCATGAAGTGCCGGGCGTGTTGGGGATGAGTCCTGCCGGTATCCGCGAATCCATTAGCCGCATCCTGGGCCGCAGCGAGGCCAGCGAAGGAGTGGTGGTCAAACCCGACCCTGCGGCTGCGGGTAAGTACCAGGCCGATCTGTATGTGGTGGTGGCGTTTGGCTCCCGTATTCCTACGGTAATGGATAGTATCGGGGAGCGGGTGCGCTGGGCTGCCAAGAGTCTGGCAGGCGCAGAACTCTCCTCGGTGCGGATTCACGTAGTGGGGGTGAGCCGTGGTTAATCGGGGGAGCATCGCTGTGCTTTGGAGTGAGGGAGAAGGGGCAAAAACGCCTGCCAGCGGCAGTTTCGCAGGTTTTACCCTACCTCCCAGCCCCGCTGCTCCCCTGTTCGCGCTGGAGGTGACCCGTGGCTAACTCGCTCTCGCCAGCCGACCTCGCTCGGGCCTTTCGCTATGCAACCGACTGGTTTGCGGTCTATGTCGAGGAGGCCAATGCCCTCAATGTCTATCCGGTGCCCGATGGCGACACCGGTACCAACATGCACCTCACGCTACAGTCGGTGCGGAGGGAGCTGGATCTGGCCGATACCGACAAGATGAGCGATGTGGCACGGGCGATCAGCTATGGCTCGTTGCTGGGTGCGCGGGGAAACTCGGGGGTGATCACCTCGCAAATCCTCAAGGGCTTTTCCGATACCATCAAGGAAGCCAGAAAGGTCTCTCCGGCTCTGTTAGCCAGGGCCCTCGAGGAGGGCTCGCGCATGGGGTACAAAGCGGTGATGAAGCCAGTCGAGGGCACCATGCTGACGGTCTCGAAGGGGGTGGCTGAAGGGGCCCTCAAGGCGGTGGAAGACGGAGCGACCAGCGTCGAAGAAGTGCTGGATGGTGCACTAAAAGTTGGGTGGGAAACCTCCGACCGCACCCCCGAGCTGCTGCCGGTGCTCAAACAGGCCGGGGTGGTGGATGCCGGTGGGGTCGGTTTGCTGCGGCTGATGGAAGGCCTCGAGGGCTACCTCAAGGGTCTGCCCCTGCCCGAGCCGCCCAAGATAGAAAAATATGCCCAGACCGCCTTCGATACCGAGGAGTTTGGCTACTGTACCGAATTCCTGATGGAAGGCGTGGCCGAACCGGTCGAGGTAATCCGGGAAGCAGTCTCGCCCTTCGGCGATTCATTGCTGGTGGTGGGAGCCGAAGGTTATATCAAGGGCCATATCCATACCAACGACCCCGATGGGCTGCTGGCCAGTGTAGCCCGCTACGGCAAGATGATTCGTACCAAGGTCGAGGATATGTCGCAGCAGCACACCGAAATCCTCTCTATGGCCGGGGCTGCCGACGAAACGCCTCCCCCCACCGGGCTGGTCGTGGTGGCGAACGGCTGGGGGTTGACCAAGGCCTTTCGCGGGTTTGGGGCCCGCATTGTGGCCGGGGGCCAGACCGCCAACCCCAGCGTGCAGGACATCCTGGACGCTATCAATAGCCTGCCCAACCCCGAAGTGATTGTGCTGCCCAACAACGGCAACGTGATCATGTCTGCCCAGCAAGCGGCTGGGCTGGCCAGGGGCAAAACCGTGCACGTGATCCCGACGCGTACCATGGGCCAGGGGCTGGCCGCAACCGTGCTCTATCAGGCCGAACAGCCCTCGAGCGAGCTGCTGCCCGAGATGGGAGAGGCTTCCAAGCGGGCCGCAACCCTGGAAGTGACCCGGGCCAGCCGCAGCGTGGAGATTGGTGGGGTGAGCGTGACCGAGGGCCAGCCCATTGGCCTGCGCGATGACAAACTTGCGCTGGCAGCCGACACCCCCGAGGACGCACTCTTCAACATGGTTAAACTGGCCTCCCAGGATGGCGAGCGCGAGATATTGACCATTTTCCACGGCCCCACGGTCACAAAAGACACGTTGGACGCCCTGGCTGCTCGGATTTCCCAGGCCTTTCCCGGTCTCAGTCTTGAGATTCATCCAGGAGGGCCTGACCTCTACGATTACCTTGCAGTGCTGGAATAATTCAAACCCACGCAGGCGGACAGGGTCGGATGTTCAAATCTGACACTGCGTTTCGAGGTGGCGTTACTTTTGTACGCCCCAGGCGTAATGCGAGCCCGCCGATTTGTGGAGACGAAAACCCGTCTGGTGCAGGATAATTCTGGCATACCGGGCCGTAAAGTATGTCAGGGAGCT
>NZ_CALMCQ010000347.1 GCF_937863175.1 uncultured Meiothermus sp.
TTCCGATCTCACCAGGCTCTTAGATGCTGCCCACATCACCATCTCCAAAAGCACCCTGCCCTACGACACCGAGAAAATCATCCACGGAGGGGGCATTCGCATCGGCACCCCGGCCATCACCACCCGTGGCATGACCGAGGCGCACATGCCCAGGATCGCCGAGTTAATTGACCGCGCCCTCAAGGGAGAAGACCCCCATATCCTGAGGGCAGCGGTCAAAGCCTTTGCCTCACAGTTCCCACTGCCGTAAAGTTTTGGGTGGCGGGTCTGCTCCAATTTCCGAATAAATATCAGCGTTAATGCCTTCTTGGCCGCCTTCTGGTAAATACTTTTCGGCCTGGGCGCCCATGGGGTACACAAGCGGCAGCAGGCGGGATACACTCAAAGCTGGACTATCGGAGGAACCCTATGATTCAAGCCCCTTCCAAAAACCAGGCGTTGCTCGAGCGTCGCCACAAGATCGTCCCCAGAGGCGTTTCGCAGGTACACCCGCTGGTAGTACAAAAAGCCGAAGGCGGCAAAATCTGGGATGCCGACGGCAAGGAGTACCTGGACTGGTTTGGTGGAATTGGGGTACTCAATGTCGGGCACAACCATCCCAGGGTGGTAGAGGCTGTCGAAAAACAGTTGCGCCAGTTCATGCACACCTGCTTTCCAGGGGTAGCCTACGAGCCTTATATCGAGCTGGCCGAGCGGCTGGCCGCCACCGCCCCCATTGGTGGCGAGAAAAAAGCCTTCTTTCTGAACACCGGGGTCGAGGCCACCGAGAATGCCATTAAGATTGCCCGCTCTTACACCAACCGGCCCGGCGTGATCGCCTTTCGCAACAGCTTCCACGGGCGCACCCTGATGGGCATGACCCTGACCGGCAAGGTCAACCCCTACCGGCAGAACTTCGGCCCCTTTGCCCCCGAGGTCTACCACGCCCCCTACCCCTACGAGTACCACGGGCTGGACACCCGCAAGGCCCTGGACGGCCTGCACGAACTGCTCGAGACCGCCATCGCGCCCGAGCGGGTCGCCGCCATCATCATCGAGCCACAACTGGGCGAGGGCGGCTTTGTGCCCGCGCCCAGGCCCTTTCTCAAGGCCCTGCGCAGCCTGACCCAGAAGCACGGCATGGTGCTGATTGACGACGAGGTGCAGACTGGCATTGGCCGCACCGGCAAATTCTGGGCCATCGAGCACGCCGAGGTGGAGCCCGACCTGGTCTGCTTTGCCAAAAGCCTGGGCGGTGGAATGCCCATCGGGGGCGTACTGGGCAAGGCCGAGATAATGGACGCGCCCACTGTGGGCGGCCTGGGCAGCACCTTTGGCGGCAACCCCCTCTCCTGTGCGGCGGCGCTGGCGGTGCTGGACATCTTCGAGCAGGAGAAGCTGCTGGACAAAGCCCAGAAGCTGGGAGAGGTGTTGCACCAGGGTTTCCGCCGGATTCAGGCCCGTTTTCCCCAGGTGGTCGGCGATGTGCGCGGCCTGGGGCCCATGATTGCCATGGAGCTGGTCAAAGACCTCGAGGCTAAAAGCCCCGATGCCCAACTTACTAACCGCCTGGTCGAAATCGCCCGCGAGAAGGGCCTGCTGCTGTTCAAGGCCGGGATGCACTACAATGTGATCCGTTGTCTGGTTCCGCTGGTGGTGAGCGAGGCGGAAGCTCAGCAGGGTCTGGCAATTCTGGAGGAGAGCCTCGAGCAGGCCCTGGCCGAAGGCTAAGCCACGGGGTCAAAACAGGTGGGGTCGTTTATACGACGCGAGGTTACCCTCGAGTTCCAGCGGGTGAGCGACTGGTTAGCCGTCTCCTCCCCGCCGCTGCAACAACCTTTGAACCTCCACAATGCTGTACGCCGGGGTGCGGGAGTGCAACACCGCGTGGCAGTTCGGGCAAACGGGCCGCAAGTCTGCAATCGGATCAATGGTGTACTCGGCCCCCACCTTCGCCAGCGGGCGCAGATGATGGACATGGATCAGGCCGTCAACCGCCGACCCGTACACCTGCCCGAAATTGAACCCGCAGATACAGCAATTGGTCCCATACTGCTCGATACAGGCACGTCGCGCCGCCGGGTTCCGCTCATAGGCATTCACCGAGACGCGGACGACTGCGCCTTCTCGGAAGACCGTGCCGGGTTCGACCTCATCGGGGAAGGTCGCAGGAGCGGGATGCCCGGCCCGTCGCGCCGACCAAAGCTCCTCCAAGTGTGTCACGAACTCGTCCTTGATGGATTGAAGACCTAGGCTGAAGTTGCTCTGGCTTTTCAGAAAGGCCGGAAACCACGGGAGCGGATTCAGGTGGATCGGCGGATCGAACACGAAGCCGGCCGAACCTGGGCCCAGGCCCCCCTTTCCCAGGCCATGCTGGATCTGGCC
>NZ_CALMCQ010000348.1 GCF_937863175.1 uncultured Meiothermus sp.
CCTGGACGTGCCCCCGCCCCTCACGCCCAGCTACTGTGTGGACGCGGCTTGTAGTGGCAATCCCGGGCTGCTGGAGTATCGCTGTGTGGATACGGCATCGGGTGAGGAGCTCTTCTACCGGGGGCCATTTGTCCGGGGAACCAACAATGTAGGGGAGTTTCTGGCGATTGTCGAGGCCCTGATGCTTTGCCATCAGGAGGGCCACCCCTGGCCCATCTATTCCGACTCCGTGAACGCCATCTCCTGGGTGAGGGCCAAGAAAGCCCGCACCAACCTGAATCGTACCCATCGGAACGCCGAGTTGTTTGAACGCCTGGACCAGGCCGAAACCTGGCTAAGATCACACGCCTATCCCAACCGGTTGCTCAAATGGCAGACCGATAGCTGGGGGGAAAACCCGGCGGATTTTGGGAGAAAATAGCGCGCTCCAAAGCAGGTTTTACACCAGATTCGGAACCCGACCGAAGGGAGACGCTCTTTCCGCCGCCCGTCAGGGATGGGTGTGCTCCGGGATTCAAATAGATGCCTTTGGGTCTCCTGGTTGGAGGATGATCTTTGTGAATCCGGTATTACTGCTGGTGGGTCACCTGCGGCAGCAGGGCCGCTTTGAGGACAGGGTTGCCAGAAGCCCAGTCGAACAAGGGGCGGGCGAAAGGACTGCTCACAATACCGTCTTTCACCCCGGTGGGCATTTGCTCGGAAGGGTAACGCAAGGCTCCGGTAGAGGCCACAAACTCACTGGGGAAGCTAACCCAGATGGTGAAGGCCAGGAATAGGCCCCACAAGAATCCCCCGATTCCTCCGATCACCCCCTCGGCGGTGGGGGTCAGGTGGGCGAGCGGGATAAACTGGGAAATGTAGGCCATGGCCAGGCCCAGGGCCAGGGCCAGCAAAGGCAGAACGAAATTGGGAACCAGGGGAGCGATCAAGGGAGCCAGCAGCACATACAGCAACAATGCCGGTACTGCCGCCAGGGTAAAGGGAGCGCCCTGGCGTATGCCCAGTGCCAGGGCTGCCGCGAAAACAAAGAGGGCCATCAGGTCGAGCCAGCTTAGCATCAAAACGAAGTATACCTGCCTGCAGGCCTGGAGGCAGGCTATTTCAACCAGAACGATGGGGGATGGTCGGGTGGGCAGGCTGGATGACCTCGAGATGAAAGGCCAGAAAGCCTACCCCAGCAGACCGCAAAGCCGCCCGACCCCGCCGAGGGCAGCTTTCAGATTGATGGCCTTCCTATGGCGATTTTCGTTATTTTTGCCGCTGTGAACGGTGGCAAAATATGGGCCATTCACGGCATTTTTGTCCAGAAAAACCGCCTCGAGGTTCGGGGAATGGGTGCGCCTTCAACGGCTACCGCCCTAAGCTGCGCACAAGGCCCTTCGACCCATCAGCGCGGTTACTGGCGCAGTACCCAAGATGTAGGCCAAGCCCGAAGCAGCGATACACGCCCTGCGGAGATACCCGGAATACGCCTGTCTATCTCAATTGCCGATAACGCCGGAGGTTTTCCATATCTTCCTGCACCAAATCATCGCGCCAGGCCAGCGACTCGAGATGGTGGCGCAGCTCGTGCACCAGGGTCTCCCAAATTTCGCCTTCCCAGTCGAAACTGGAGTCGCCAGCAGCCAGTGCAGCAAAAGAGCCGTAAAACAGGGCGATGTGCCGCCCGATGCCCTCGAAGCCACCCAGCACCGAGGGAAAGCCAGGGTCGTGATACTCCCCCAGGCGCAGCAGTCCGGGTTCGTCGGGATCGGGTTTGAGATACTCGAGCACATGGATGCCCAACAATCCTTGTTTATACCCCAGCGGGACTTCCTCCCACAGGCGGTCGGCCAGGTCTACAAATGCCTCGTAGGTCATCTCATTCAGTCTGACACAGGTTGGTGAAGGCAGGATAATCTATGGGGGATGAGCGGCCTCGAGCAAGCCGGACTGGCCATTATGGTCTTGAGTCTGGTGGAAATTGCCGTCTGGAGCTTTTTGCGGGGGCGGGGCTCGATTTCGCCAAAAATCTATCCGTTTTTGATGGTGGCGGCAGTGGGGACTGGCATACTGGGTGCATTTCTATTTAGCTGGGGTTAGGCCGCAAACCCGGACACTGCGGTTCGGCCAGACTTTCGCCAGCCCACTTGCACAGGCAAGGGTCGGCATTCTTGGCTCGAGCGCCCGTCCCGCTCGACCCTCAACCCGGCTTGTGACCTTCTTTCCGGGCGTTCGTCCGACAAAAATTAACATGCTGGGTCACTCGGGGAAAAGCAGCCTCAAGAAAACCCTTGAGCTTTGACGGGTCAGCAGGTAAACTTTATGGCAGTATGGTGCGGAGGTGGTTTTTTAGCTAGGCCTGCGGGAGACGCATTACTCTCTCGTGGGCGGCCCGTGTGCCGCCCAGTTTTTTTTGGGTAGACTTGACGGGG
>NZ_CALMCQ010000349.1 GCF_937863175.1 uncultured Meiothermus sp.
CAAACCCCCCATCGCGCCCGGGCACTTCCAGCAGCCTCGGCACCCCCTCGGGCAGCCGGATCAGGTGCTGCAACAGCCCCTCGCCGGAGGCAAAGTAGAGGGCCTGGGTGGCCAGTTCGGGCAGGGCCTCGGGCCGGATGTGGTCGGTCAGGGGGGCCACCACCTCGGCCAGATAGGCCCCGAAGTACTGCTTCTCGGCCCGGGTGAGCTGGGAGGGCTCCAGAATGTGAATGCCCAGTCCCTCGAGGGCTTTCAGAAACTCCAGGTACAGCCGTCCGGCCTCCTCGGACTGATCCCGGGCCTCACCCATCAGCGCCAGATAGCTGGCACTGCCCCGATCCTCGGCAAAGGCCCGCGAAATCCGCGCTGCGTAAAACTCATCCATATTCGAAGCCCAGATGGCCAGAAAGCGCAGCCGCTCCAGCAGAGGAAAATCGGGCCGTCGGGTCTGCTCCAGCACCCGGCGGTTGAAGGAGAGCCAGCTGGCCTCCTGGGTAAGGTGGGTGGGAACATGGCGCGGCGCTTTAGGTTTTTTGGACATCGCCTCTAAGTCTTGGCGGCTTTTGTCAGGGGACGGCACCGCTTTCTTTTTGCCTCTGGTTCGTTTCATCCCGGACTGAGTGTAACGTGACCCTGGGGGGAGGGGGTAGGGGCGGATAGGGCGGGAGTGCACTGGAATAAAGCATGGCTGCGTCCCAATGGCCCTCGGTTCCTCGGCCTTACGCCCCCCTGACGGGCTGCGCCCAGACTGGGGCCATGACCCCAACTCTGACAGAACTTGAGCCAACTGCGCTAAGGCTCTACGATGGGGCGGTGCGACGTCTGGGCATCGTGGATCTGGGATCGGGAACTGCGCGGCTGGTGGTATATGTCTACGAACCCGGAAAGCAATTCCGGCTGGTGGACGAGATTCGAGAAACGGTACGGCTGGGCGAGGGGCTCGCCACCCAGGGCCGCCTGACCCCCGAAGGAATGCAGCGGGCTTTGTCGGCCCTCAAGCTCTATGCCGATTTTGCCCAGGCTACCGAACTCGACGAGATGCGGGTGATGGTTACCAGTGCTGGCCGCGACGCCGAGAATGGCGCGGAGTTCATGCGCGAGGTGCGCAAGCTGGGGCTCCCGGTACAGGTGCTCTCCGGCGAAAACGAGGCCCGCTATGGGGTGCTTGCGGTAGCCAACTCATTCACCTTCAACGACGCCTGGGTCATGGATCTGGGGGGTGGCAGCGCCCAGCTCTCCCGGATGCAGGCCCGCCAGTACCACCAGGGTCAGGCCTATCCGCTGGGAGCGGTGCGGCTAACCGAGATGTTCCTCAAATCAAATCCGCCCAAAAAGGGTGAGGTGGAAGACCTCGAGCGCTTCGTGCGCAAAGAGATGAAGGACGTGCTGGCCCAGGTGCGGGCAGATCCCCTGCCGCTGGTGGCGATGGGCGGCACGGTGCGCAACCTCGCCAAGCTGGTGCAGAAGAAAAGAGACTATCCGCTCGATCTGGTGCATGGCTATTTCCTGGGCTCTGCCGATCTGGAAGAGCTGGTCGGCGGGCTGGTGCAGCGCAGCACCGAGGAACGGCGGGATATTGAGGGCCTGCAGGCCGACCGGGCCGATGTGATCGCGGCCGGGGGTCTGGTCTACCGCACGGTACTGCGCGAGGGGGGCCTGGAGGGCCTGTGGATTTCAGGGCAGGGGGTACGCGAAGGGGCCTTCTACCACGAATTTCTGCCGCCTCCCCATCTGCTGGGCGATGTGCGCGGCTTCTATGTGCGCAATCTCTTTGCCCGCTATCCGCAGGACTATGGTCACACTGCCAGGGTTCGCAACTTCTGCCGCTTATTGTTCCGCCTCCTGGAGCCGCTGCACGGCTACGGCAAAGCCGAGGAGCAGCTTCTGGACGAGGCCGCGCTGTTGCACGACATTGGCATGAGCGTGGGCTACTACGACCACCACAAGCACGGTGAGTACCTGGTGATGAGCGCAGCCATCCCGGGTCTGACCCACCGCGAGCAGGCTTTGCTGGGGCTTCTGGTTCGCTACCACCGCAAGGGCGAGCCCCGGCCTGGGGTGTATCGGTCGGTGTTGCAGGACGGCGACAACAAGCGATTGTTGCGGCTGGTCAGCCTGCTGCGCATCAGCGAGTATTTGGAGCGCAGCCGGGCCGGGCGGGTTGAAGGGTTGGAGGCAGACCTCGGCCACAAGCAGGTGCGCCTGTCCCTGCGGGCCGCAGAGGAGCCCTGGGTGGAAATTTCCGAGACCAGTAAACAGGCCAGGTTGTTTCAACAAGCCTTTGGGCGCGAACTCCTTGTGGAGTGGAGCCCCCCGGCGTAAACTTGGTTCTCAGCCGGGTGAGAGACTAGAAACACCCCAGTCTGACCAAATGCCATGAAACTCTATCTGGTTCGCCATGCCATCGCTGAGGATGCCCTGCCTGGCCAGTCCGATAATAGCCGCGCCCTCTCGGCCCCGGGTATCGCCCGGTTCAAGCAGGTGGTGCAGGGGTTGGCGCGTCTTGATATCGAGCTGGATCACCTCTACCACAGCCCCAAGCTGCGCGCGGTACAGACCGCCGAGTTACTGGTGCCGCTGCTGAAGGGCGAGACCACCGTGACCCCCCATCTAGCGGTCGGGCCCGGCCCCGAATTGTTGAAAACGATTGTGGGCGAGTCGGTGGCGCTGGTGGGGCACGAGCCCTGGCTGAGCAGTTTATGCGCCTGGCTCCTGACCGGGCACCCGGACGGCGGGCAGTTCCTCTTCAAGAAGGGGGGCGTGGCCTTAATGGAGGGCAGTCCCAGACCCGGCGGCATGAAGCTGGTGGGTTTCTGGTCGCCCAGGGTTTTGCGTCGCCAGGCATAGGCCATTGGGGGCGATAGGTCTCCTGCAAAAGCCGGGTTCTGTCAAAAAAAGTTGCTCAACTCACTCCCGCACTGTGGAGCAGGCCGGGTGGGATCGAGTCCGCGGGACTGGTGAAGGTCGTCGCGGGCAGTCCTTTTTACCGTTCCGACGGTTCAGGGGGATTACGGGATACATCTCCGGGGTATCGCTGGCAAAAAACGTCTCTGGCGAGGCATGAGATCCATGTACGCACCGCCCTGTGCAGGAAGTCTCCCCCGTCAAAACGGGGCATGGTAGGTCTCATCCTCGAAGCAAGAGGCCCGGAGGCTCTCTTTTTGAATCCTGGAGCACACCCCTCCCGGACGGTCGGCGAAAAAAGCGTCTCCCTTCGGTCGGGTT
>NZ_CALMCQ010000350.1 GCF_937863175.1 uncultured Meiothermus sp.
ACTGGTTCTCGAAGCGGCGCAGCGTGGTGCCGGAGAGCAGGGCGATGCGGGCCGGAATTTGCGGGATATATACGTTCTCGCTGAGCTGGTGGGCGGCTTCGCCAAACAAGCCCAGCCCGTCCAGGGTAGGAACGCCCAGGGCTGCGGTAAAGTTGCCATCCGAGCCGCCGCCCACCCGCCCAGGGCCCAGTTGTAGCCCCACTTCTGCACCAATGCGCCGGGCCATCTCGAAGAGTTGTGTAGAGGCCGGGGTGGGCTCCATGGGGGGACGGTTCAGGCCGCCTTCCACCGAGAGGGTGGCGTCCGGCAACACGGGCTGCAAAGCCTTGATTTCGCGCTCAATCCGCTCGGCTTCGGCCATGGTCCAGACCCGGAGATCTATATCCACCGTGGCCGAGGCCGCCACTACATTGCTGGTGGTGCCGCCTTTGATGACGTTGGGGCCGAGGGTGGTACCCCTGTTCCAGTCTTGCAGGGCCACAAGGTTGGGAATCTGGTAGGCCAGCTCGACAATGGCATTGATGCCTTTTTCAGGCTCCACCCCCTGGTGGGCTGGCCTGCCGTGGGCGGTGAGCTTGTACTGGCCCACCCCTTTGCGGGCCACTTTGAGGTCGCCGTTCCCCATCGGGGCTTCCAGAACCAGCACCCGTTCGGCGCGCAAGGCCCCGCTTTCGATGGCCTGACGGCTGTACAGCGAACCGACTTCTTCGTCGGGGGTAAAGAGCAGCTCGAGCTGCGGCCACCCCAGCCCCAGGGTCTGGTTGGTGCGCAGAGCCCACAGCAGTTGCACGATGTTGCCCTTCATGTCGTAGACGCCGGGGCCATAAGCCCGGTCGCCTTCGATCTTCCAGGGCACTGCAAAGGCGCCTACGGGATGCACGGTATCGAAGTGGCACAGCACCAGAACCTTCTGGCCCGAACCCTGTACTAAAACCCGAACCATCGGCCCATTCGGGGTCTCTTCACGTGCCACAGAGCCAAATGTACTGAAGCGTTGACCAATCCACCGGGCTACCTGGTCGAGCCCGGCAAGGTCGTAGGAGGGGGCCTCGAGCGTCACGATCGCCTCGAGGTCTTGCAGGATGGCGGGCAGCTGGGGTTGGAGGTGCTCGAGGGGTTTCACAGTCTCCATACTAACGCGACGGCTGCGGCTCACGGCGCATGGCCCAGGCCGCAGGCCCGCCTTTCCCCAGCGATGCGGTGTCCAGAACCGTAAAACCAAGTCGCTGGTACAGAGATAGGTTCCGCTCGAGGCTGGTCTCGAGGTAGCAGGGACGGCTGTCCTGGTCTGCTAAGACCAGCCCCTCCTTCACCAGCGCCGAGCCCAGGCCCCGGCCAGCGAGTTCGGGGTCTACACCCACGACCAGCAAGTACCAGTGCGGCTCGGGCATGTGCTTCTGGTGGAGCCTGGCAAGAACGGCCTGGGCAGCCCCCAGCCGGGCCAATGGCCCCAGGCCGGTGCGGAACAGCAAGTCCAGGATCCCGCAGCGGATCATGCCCCAGTGCGAAATCTCCCGGCCTGGAGGGAGCCAGATCGCAACCGCTTTCGCGTCGTTGGCCTGGGTCACCCGGCCATAGCGCAGGCCGTAGCGAAGCTGAACCCGGTAAAGCGAGCGAAGAGCCTGCAGGCGCCTCGGGGAATCGGGAAAAATCCATGTGACCAGGGGGTCGCTGGCAAAGGCTCGCTCGAGGGTGATGGTGGCCCGCTCGAGGGCCTCGGGTTTAAGCGAACCAATCGCTTCCACACACATTCCTTCCGCATTCTGTACCGGCCCTGGAGTTCCGCGGATCGGTCTGGTACCTGTGCAGTCCTTTCAATCGGTGGCTTTGCGCAGCGAAATGAACCCCGGAGCCTGGTTGCCAACGGGTGGTACCCCAGTACCGGCTTGATCCCACCCTAGTAAGAGAACCTCAGGCGCAACAGAGCAGCTTTGTTCAGTATGCTAAGTTTTCGGTTTCTGACCGCGATCCATCCCTGCTGGGAAAAGTGTCCCAGTTTGCGGCTCACAGGCTCGGGGGTAGTACCTACCACTGCGGCAATCTCCTGGTTGGTGGGCAGCTTGAAGCCTTGGCCATAAGTCTTGGTCATCGAAAGCAGGTATTCGGCCAGCCTCGAGTCCACATCGCAGAACACCATCCGATCCAGCACCTGCACGATTTGACGGGTGTGCTGGGAGGCGGTCTCGAGCATGTTATTGGCGAACGCTACGTTCTTTTGCGCCAGTTGGCCCAGGGCCTCAGCCGGAATAACCAGCACCCGGCTAGCCTCTGCGGCTTCTGCCGAGCAGGGGTAAGTAGGCTTCTGCAAAAAAACGGCCAGTGCTGCTACGCATTGACCAGGGAAACTCTGGTGGAGCACGATCTGCCGTTTGCCTCTGGGATCGAGGCGGTAGACTTTGACCAGGCCTGCTTGCACCAGGTATACCTGGTCTACCGGATCCCCCTGGAAGAAGAGCGGTTGGTATTTCCTGAGCTCGAGCCAGGCGCACTGTAAAGCCAGAGGCTCTATTTCGCTACGCGAGACCCCTTTAAACAACAAGCATCGAGTTAACAACTCCACCGGGCTAATCTGCATAATCTCCATATATCTGGTTAAGTTTACGGAAGATCCGCGTGGTTTTTGTCCCGAAGCGGCAAACCCGGGTCGCTCAAGGATTTGGGGAGCCGCCGACCCGGTACATCCCTCGGTGCTCACGGGTCAGGCTTACCCTCCTGTCCCTTTACGTAATGTCCACAAACCGATACCCTTACCCCTGTGCGGCGTGTTCTCTGGCTCGCTTGGCGGGATCTGGTGTTGGAGTTTCGGGGGCGAACGGGCATCCTATCGGTGGTATTTTTCCTGGCCGTAATGCTGTTTATCCTGGCGATGGCATTTGGCCCCAACCAGCAGGATTTGCAGAGCGCTGCACCGGGGGTGCTCTGGGTAGCGCTGGCCTTTGCAGGTAGCCTGCTGGCTGGGCGGGCCTTTGGCCTCGAGATCGAGGATGGCACCCTGGACGACCTGCTCCTCACCGCCGGTAGCCGCGAATGGATCTATTTTGGCAAACTGCTGTTCCAGTTCGCTTTGCTGGTGATGGTTGGGCTGGCGTTGCTGGTTCTGACAGCGGGACTTTTCTACCTTCCAATGCAGCACTGGAATTGGTACGTAATAACCCTGCTGTTGGGTTCGCTGGGTTATGCTGCCATTTCCACCTTTTATGCCGGGATGCTGGCCCGCTTACGCGGACGCGAAATTCTGCTGCCCCTCTTGCTCTTCCCCCTGGTTATTCCGGTGGTGCTTGCTGCGGTGCGGCTTACTCAGGGCCTGGCGGAAGGCATCCCCATCAGCGAGTTATCGGACTGGCTGCGCCTCCTGCTGGTCTTCAACATCGTCTATGTAACGGTATGTGCGATCCTCTTTCCTGCCATGCTCGAGGGCTGATATGAATGCAGTAGTCAACACTTCAGTCCTGACTGTCGTGTGCGAGCAATACCGCACTCGAGGATGCGGTTCAATCGTGTTTGATCGGTCGCTGGTCGGGCTTTTGAGACGGTATGGGCTTCCAGCTTTGCTCCTGCTCCTGCCAGCAGAAAGGGAAGGTGTTTTTGTGAGTAAGAGCCCGATTCTCGGGTTTATGCTGCGACCACAGTGGGGTGTAATGTGTCTTACTTCGTCTCATCCGGTTTCAAAACACAATAGCTTAATGAAGAGCACCAAGGAGGACTCCTATGCAACTTGCACGCTCTGAGCAAACCAGCCGGCTTGATGGCTTAACTATGAGCATCCTGGGCCTGGGTGGGTTGGGTGCGGCGGTGGGCTTTTTCATGGCCATGACCGCGCCTCCAGATGTCGGGCAGGGATTTGTAGCCCGGATTTTTCATGTCCATGTCCCGGTGGCGTGGATAGCCTATCTGGCGAGCTTTACCGCACTGGGATACTCAATTGCTTATCTGGTTCGGCGTAAATCCCGTCATGACCGGGTTGCAGCAGCCACGGTGGAAGTGGGGTTGATCTTTATGGGCCTGACCCTGGTTACCGGAATGCTCTGGGCCCGGCCCACCTGGGGGGTCTACTGGGAGTGGGAGCCGCGTCTGACTACCAGCGCAATTCTGTTTGCCATCTATGTGGGCTATGTGGTCGTGCGTGGAGCCATCGAAGACCCCGAGCTACGGGCCAAGGCCGCCGCTGGAATCGCGATTCTGGGCTCGATAAATGTACCTATCAGCTATATGTCGGTGCGCTGGTGGCGCAGTATTCACCAGACCCAGTCCATAGACCTCTCCACCGGAAGAATCATGGTGGACACTGCCATCCTGATCCCGATGCTGGTGAACCTGGCAGCCTTCACGCTGCTTTTTGTGGGTCTTGTACGCCTGAGAAGCATTATAGCGGCCCGCCAGGCGGCTAGAGAAGAGGTGTGACCATGCCTGAAAATCCACTCTGGAATCCAGCCAATCCCTTTATTGTCTGGACCTACACCCTGATCTACCTTTCGGTGTTTGGCTATCTGGGCTACCTGGTCTGGCGTTTTCAAAAAGACAAGTGACCTGAAGAGAGGCGCATATGAAACCGAAGTACGTCATAGCACTAGCATTGGTTGCCGGAGCCCTGCTCTACCTGGTTTTGGGGGGGCTGGGGCAAAATCTGGTTTACTTCATCACCCCTAGTGAATACTTCCAGCAAGCAGACCGGTACCAGAACCGCCAGGTGCGCCTGGGCGGTCTGGTCAAGGAGGGGTCGCTAGATTTTAGCCCCAAGACCCTCGAGCTGCGTTTCGTGGTCTCGGATGGGGTGAAGCACGTTCCCGTGAAATCGAGCGGATCCACCCCTCCGGCCATGTTCGGCGAGAACCGGGGTGTGGTGGTGGAGGGGCGGTTCCAGGGCGATACCTTTGTTAGTCAGAACCTGCTGGTCAAGCACTCCGAGACCTACACAGCCCCCAAAGATGGATGGACCCCTGAACAGGTACGTAAACTGATTGAGGAGGCAAATTAATGCATCGGGCCTGGAAAGCACCCTCTCTACAAACAACCAGCCGTGATGTTTACAGCAGCAGTGGGGCTCCATCTGAGGGCCTCCGTCCTGGATTACGGCCCCCCTCCTCCCCGAGTTACCCAGACGGGAGCTGCTCATGACCCCAGGGCTACTCGGCGGAATTGCGCTCGTTGCCGCCCTGATTTTTTCGGTGATTGGGCTGGTGGTTATCTTGCTGGCCCATTTTCTGAAGGATCGGCGGTATGTGGACTCGGCTAAACGTATCTCAACTCTGGCTCTGCTGGCTGGGCTGGTGAGTTATGGGTCACTTACCTGGGCCATACTGATCAACGACTTCAGCGTTTCCTACGTAGCCCAGAGCAGTTCCATTGAAAACCCGCTGTGGGTCAAGCTGGTCACACCCTGGGCAGCGCTTGAAGGCTCGATCTTACTTTGGGCACTGATTCAGACTGCGTATACCTGGCTGGTCAGTTTGCGGGTGGGCAAGAGTCTTGACACCTGGCGGGCCCCGGTCGCATTGGGAACCTTGTTTGCAATCCAGGTCTTCTTCTTTGCCCTGATTGTATTCGTGGCCAACCCATTTGGCGTGGTACCCAACCCCCCACCCGATGGACAGGGTACAAACCCGCTGCTGCAAAACCACTGGATGATGGCTGTGCATCCGGTCTTTATGTACCTGGGCTTCGTTGGACTGAGTGTACCCTTTGCCTACGCCATGGCTGCTATGGTCTCCAAGCAGTACCAGGGCTGGATCTTTGAGACCCGCTGGTGGACCCTGGTAGCCTGGGGGTTTCTGACCGCCGGGATCTACACCGGCAAGTGGTGGAGCTACGAAATTCTGGGCTGGGGGGGCTACTGGGCCTGGGATCCGGTCGAAAATGCCTCGCTAATTCCCTGGCTGTTTGCCACGGCCTTCCTCCACACTGGCCAGGTCCAAGAGCGCAACGGGTTGTTTAAGAGTTGGAACTTTGGTTTTATCACGCTGGCCTTCGCAGCAACGGTCTTTGGTACCTTCCTGACCCGCTCTGGGGTCATCATGTCGGTGCACGCTTTTGCCAGTGGCCCAGTGGGAGCCTGGTTTCTGGTGTTTTTGTTGAGCGTACTGGCACTTGGGCTGGGCATGCTGTCTCGAGTAAGTTCTGAAATCAAGGATGCCGGTGAAGTGAAATGGAAGAGCCGCGAGGGTGCTTTGCTGGGCGGGGCTCTGTTGTTTGGCACCTTTGCTTTTGTGGTGGTGTTGGGCACGATCTGGCCGCTGGTGGTGGAGGCCTTTAGCGGTGCCGAGGTTTCCATAGGCGCCCCCTTCTTCAACCAGGTCTCGATTCCTCTGGGAATTTTAATGCTGCTCCTGATGGGTATTGGGCCTATCTTGCCCTGGCGTAACACCGGTGCTCAGGTTAAGCGCAACATCACCATAATGCTGGTCGCTCTGGGGATTGGAACCTTGTTTGGACAGGTACTGGGGCTTACCATTGGGGTCTCGCTGACTATGGGACTCTTCGCCTACAACCTGGCTGCGATCTGGTTGATGGTATCTCAGGGAGTTCGAGAACGCTCGAGTTCGCTGGGGATTCCTGCCGGCCAGGCCCTTTGGGAGCTGGCCTCGAGCCACCGGCGGCGCTTTGGCTCGCATATCGTACACTTTGGCATCGCGCTGGCAGCCCTGACCATTGCCTTCAGTCAGACTTATCGGGTCACCGAGCAAAGAACCCTCAACATTGGTGAGACCTGGCAGACCCAGGGAATGGAGATACGCCTGCTTTCGGTAACGGCCAGGGAAGAGGCCAACCGCTTTGCGGCCCTGGCTCCGATTGAGGTACGCTCCATCAGCCGCGAGGGATGGGGCTCGGATGGAGTTTACCAGACCCGGCTTAACTTCTACCCGCAGATGGATGCGCCCCTGGCTACCCCGGTGGTAAAATACTCGCTCTACAACGACTTCTACTTTGTATTGATGCAATTCGATCAAGAAAGAGGCCAGTGGGCTACACTCAAGATTATCGTGACCCCGCTGGTCTTGTGGCTCTGGGTAGCCGGCTTCATTATTGCCTTTGGCACCATATATATCCTGTGGCCTGGCGCGGCCAGGGTCTCCAGACACCAGATGACCCCCACGGTAGGAGACTGACTTTGAAACCCAGAATTACTCGAGAGGTTTCTCATGCTTAGGTTCTGGCCGATCTGGGTACTGCTGGCCGGAGGTCTGTTTTTGTGGGGGATGCAGCGCTCCGACCCCGACCGGCTGCAGTCGGTGCTGGTTGGCCGGCCAGCCCCCACCTTCAGTCTGCCACTGCTTGAGCCCTATCGCGCCCAATATGGGTCGGAAATGGGTTTCTCCTCCGACCTGGGCAAGCCTGTGCTGCTCAATATCTGGGCCAGCTGGTGCATTCCCTGCCATACCGAGGCTCCGCTGCTCGAGCGCTACCACCAAAAATACAAGGATCGGGTTCTGTTCCTGGGAGTCGTGGTTCAGGATACCGAAGCCAATGCCCTGAAGTTCATCCAGCAATACCGTCTGACCTTCCCAAGTGTGTTTGATAAACGTGGCAGAATCGGCATTGAGTATGGCTACTACGGTGTGCCAGAAACCTACGTCATTGATCGCGACGGAACAATTCTAGCCCGCCATGCGGGGGAGTTGAGTGAGGCCCAGTTGCAGGGCTACTTGAGAAAGGTGCTGGAGTGAGTACCAGGGAGGGCAAGCAGACGTGAGAAAGTGGATTTTGAGATGTGTTGATCAACCGCCGTCAACGGCAAAAACCATGACGGCTGGTTTGCGACTGCTGATGCTGGCGCTTTTTTCGCTCCTGCTAATCTCTCCTTATTTTCCAAACCCTGGCCTGGCCCAGCCAAGACCCAATACCCCTCCGCCCGACTTTCCCCCGAGAGTATATGAGATCGCCCGTGAGCTGCGCTGCCCCGCTTGCCAGGGCGAGTCTACTGCCGAATCAAACGCAGGGGTCGCGGTTGAGATGCGTCGGATTATTGCTGAGCAGCTGGCCCAGGGCAAGACCGAGGCTGAAATCCGTCAGTTTTTTGTAGACCGCTATGGCTACTGGGTTCTGTACGAGCCGCCGTTCAGGGGCTATACGCTTCTGGTTTGGCTCTCGCCCCTGATAGGCATGGCCCTGGTGGGGTTTGGCTTGTGGCGCTACCAGGCTGCAGCCAGAGCCCGCGCCCGTACGGGTGTTGCGGGTGTCTCCGACGAAGAAATCGCCCGGCTCGAGTCTGAACTCAATCTGAACCCGGAGCAGCGCAAGCCATGATGGTTACCTACATAGTTTTCGCAATTCTGATGATCCTGGCCCTGGCCTATATGCTTCGGCCCCTGTTCCGCTCTAAAGCCCAACCCTTCCCCGAAAGCCCTGGCCCCGAGGAGCTTCGGCTCGAGCTGGATCTGCTCAAGGCCCAGGCCAAAGAGGCGGAAGGCGAGGAGCGCAAGCGGATACTGGTACAGGCAGTTCGAATCGAACGCCAGCTAGCCGAACTGAGCAACGAAAAACCTTCTCCAGGACGTCTTAGTCCGGTGACCCTGGGCGTGGTTACGCTGGGTCTGGTGGCCCTGGGGGTGGGGTTGTGGACCTATACCGTGCCCAGGCTACCGGGCGAGTCCATCATCTCTATGCGCAACGAAGCGCAAGAGCTTGCTGGATTACTGCGACAAGCCGAGCAGACGGGTACAACCGCCTCCTGGCTAGCCTATGCCAACAAAGCCTACGATCTGCAAGACTTTGAGCGGGCCGTGCAGGGCTATTTGCAGGTACTCGAGCTGGAGCCACACAATGCCAACGCCGTACGGCGTATCGGAATCCTGTTGTTCATGAGCGGGCGGCCTGAGGAAGGGTTGCAGGCCCTCGAGCTAGCCGTGCGCGCCGAGCCAGCCGTAGCGGAAGGCTGGCTCTTTCTGGGCAACGCTTATTTTCAGTTGGGACAACCCGCTCAAGCCGTGACGGCCTGGGAGGGCTATTTAAAAGCCGGGGGCAGCGCCAGGGAGCAGGTGCAGAACCTGATCCAGACCGCCCGAGATCAGCAAACGGCCACCTCGAGGGGGCAGCAGGTGTATCTAGGCAAGTGCGCGGCCTGTCACGGAGCCCAGGCCCAGGGTGGCTCCGGCCCACGCTTGCGGGGCAACCCCATCAATCAGGTGCCGGAGGCAGTGCGGGAAATCGTCGAAAAGGGCCGTGGTTCCATGCCCCCTCAGCAACTCACCCCGGAAGAGATGAACGCTTTGCTTAAATACCTGAGTAGTCTATGAGGGAGCCGAGGCTACAACAGGTTCGCAAAGTCACCCGCCGGGATTTGTTGTGGATTATCCCCAGCGCCATCACCGCAGGCTTTTTTGGCTGGCTGGCCTGGCGCACCTTCGCTATCCACCTTACCAAAGCCCGTGTGACCGAGCCGGTCTGGCGCGACGGCCCCAGGGTACAAGCTGCCGTACTGAACGAACTAAACGCGCAGTGGAAGTTCAAATATTTTGAGTACGTATACAACGGTAGCCCCCTCAAAGCAGTGGTTTTTCGTCTTTCGGAACCTGTGATGGGGGGGTTGACGGTAGGGGATGCCCACTTCCTGGCCTTGTCGCGCATCTGCACCCACCAGGGCTGTGTGGTCAACTACGTGGACAACCCCGAACTCGGCGCCATCGCCTACAACTACCGCACCGACCACCCATTCATGGGCTGCCCCTGCCATTTTGGAGCCTTTGAACCCTTACAAGCAGGGAAAGCAGTTTTTGGGCCACCTCGGTACCCTCTGCCACGGTTACGCCTCGAGGAAGAAAACGGCGTCCTCTATTCCACCGGCTACGAGACTCCCTTCCGCCCCCTCGAGCAGGGCTGAAAAATTCCACTGCTCACAATCTGTACTGACTCTGTACTGGGTCGAGGAATAGCCACCAATTTGTAGTCTGGAGCGGAATTATTGCTTTTCTCCTGACATCCCGATGATGGCCATTTCTTAGCCTCCTGGAGACTCGCATGAGGACAATTCCGAGTCGAATCCAAGGAGGCAGAACATGAAAAGACTACTTGCAATCGCAGCCGCTGCGCTGCTGGGGTGGGGGTTGGCCCAGCAGACCCCCCAGCGCGGCAACGTGATCTTCTTCCACCCCGATGGCGCCGGGCTGAACAACTGGGGTGCGGCCCGCATTATGTTTGCAGGGCCGGACGGGTTGCTCAACTGGGACAGAATGTCACACATGGCGGTTTACCGGGGCCACATGAAGAATTCGCTGGTGGGTACCTCTAACGCAGGGGCTGTAACCCATGCCACCGGCGTAAAGGTTCATGCAGCTTCGTTCGGGATTCTGGAAGACAACACCAGCGCTGTGGTTTCCCGAAACGGACAGCCTCTGCTGCTTATGCAGGAGGCCGTAAGGGCTGGCATGGCTACGGCGCTGATCAACTCGGGGACGATTAGCGAGCCGGGCACCGGTGCATTTGTGGCCCGCGCTGCAAACCGGGCCGACCACGCAGGCATTACCCGTCAGATCCTCGAGTCCGGTGTAGATGTCATCATGGGCGGTGGAGAGGTCTGGTACCTGCCCCGGGGAACCAGGGGTCGTTTCGGAGTCGAAGGACAGCGTGAAGATGGCCTTAACCTGATCGAACGGGCTCGAGCCCTGGGATACACCATTGTGTACAACCGGGAAGAATTGCTTGCCCTGCCGGCCAATACCCGCCGTGTACTGGGTATCTTTGCCCCCGAAGATGTATTCCAGACCCTTAGCGAGGAAGACATTCGTCAACGCAACCTGGCCAACTATCTGGCTACCGCACCCACCATTGCCCAAAAGCTCCAAAAGACCCTGGAAATCTTCTCTGCTCAGCCTGGGCGGCGCTTTTTCATCGTTGCTGAAGAAGAAGGTACCGACAACCTGTGCAACGCCAACAACGCCAACGGCTGCTTGGAAGCACTCAAGCGCTCCGACGATGCTATCGGGGTGGCAATGCAGTTCATTACCCGAAACCCCAGAACCATGCTACTAACCGCCGCCGATAGCGAAGCGGGCGGCATGGGACTGTTGGCGGTGGCGCCGGATCGGCCCGTTCCGGCTGCTGACCGCAACGGCGCCCCCCTTGATGGGGTTGGTGGCCGGGAGACCGCACCTTTTATGTCCGCGCCGGACGCGGGGGGTCGTCGCTGGCCGTTTGCTATTGGCTGGGGTACGTTCTCAGACAGCTCGGGAGGCATCCTGGCCAGAGCACACGGTGTTAACGCTGGCTTGATGCCCAGCATCATAGACAACACCGACATTTACCGCTTGATGTATGCCACCTTGTTCGGGGAGCTGCTTCCCGCCGGGGTGATTGTCCGCTAAAGATGGCCTCGATGCCAGCCCTTCTCCCAACGGCGCAAAGCCCTTGGGAGGGGGGCTTCTGGTTTTTTGTGCAAATTGAGGTCGAGCAATTGATTGCAGACTACCGGGATACAGCCCGCACAAATTTATCCTTGCCGCGCTGGAGCACCAGCGGCTTATCGAGCGCAACCTCCATTTTGGGGTCGGTGAGCACCTCGCCGTCAATGCGTAAACCCTTTTGCTCCACCATGCGCCTGGCCTCGGCGTTGGAAGTGGTCAGACCGACGAGAGTAAAGAGTCTGGCAATAGGGATTTTACCATTTTGCAGTTCGCTGGGGGCTAGCGTGACTTCAGGCATTTCGTCGGGAATGCCCCCTTTGGCTACTGCCCGGTAGCGGATCTCAGCAGCGGCTGTTTGCTCGTATGCGAGTACGAAAAAGCCATTTTCGCCAGCCAGTGGGCCTCTAGGATGGTGATAGTTTCCGTTATTCCAGTCTAAGCCGGCCCGCTCGTACAGCTTCAGATCCAGCGAATTCGGAATAAGTGGGTGTGCATAAGCAAGGGTGATGATCCAGGCCAGTACCCGGTGCGCCCCGACTGGGCCACCCTTCGCCCTAACTTCGTTGATCTCTTCAGGTGTCAGGTCGGTGCACAGCTCGAAATAGGTTTGCAGGTACTGGTCTTCAATTTTCATCAGCTTGCGGAAGATTTCGCTGGGTTCTTCGGTAATGCCGATATAGTTGTCGAGGCTCTTGGACATTTTCTGCCCGTCGCCGCCCACCAGCAGCGGCATGATGAAGGCCGCCTGCTTCTCGAGACCGTAGGCTTGCTGCACCTCACGCCCCACCAGCAGGTTGAACTTCTGGTCGGTGCCACCCATCTCTACGTCGCAGGCGATGGGCACCGAGTCGTAGCCCTGGGCGAAGGGGTAGAGGAATTCGTGCAGCGAGATTGGACTACCTTCACTGTAGCGCTTCTTAAAGTCCTCGCGCTCGAGCATCTGGGCGACGGTGAGCTGCGAGGCCAGCTTGATGATCTCTTTGAAACCCAGGTTTTCCAGCCACTCTGAGTTGTAGCGTAGCTCGAAGCGCTGGGGGTCTCGGGTGATGAGGATTTTGCCCACCTGCTCCACATAGCTTTTGGAATTGGCGCGGGTTTCTTCCAGCGTCAGGGGTGGGCGGGTTTTGGAGCGACCCGAGGGATCGCCGATCATGGCGGTAAAGTCGCCGATGATGATGACCACCTTGTGACCTTGCTCCTGGAATTGCCGCATTTTACGAAGTACCACCGCATGCCCGAGGTGGATGTCGGGCCGGGTGGGATCGAGCCCCAGCTTGACCACCAGTCTTTTTCCAGATTGCAGCTTTTTGAGCAAGTCCTCCTGGGGGATGATCTCCACCGCCCCGATTTGCAGTTGTTGGAGCGCAACTTCCGCCGTCATGCCCCCAAGTATACCGATTTCTACATGGTTTTCGAGACCAATCCAAGCCCAGGAAGCGAGCAGTAAAAGGCCCTCAGCGGCCTGAAGCCACTCGCTACCGGCCCTTTAGCCTAAGACCCTGTAGTGCGCCCCTAAAGTGAGACCATAAGCTAAGAGAGCTTTTGGTTGATTTT
>NZ_CALMCQ010000351.1 GCF_937863175.1 uncultured Meiothermus sp.
CACCCGTCCCTGGGTGGTCGAGATGAACAGCGATGTATACCTCGAGGCCGGAGACCTGGAGGCCCTGCGAGACGCTCTCCAGCAAAACCCCCGAGCTGCTTTGGCCGGCCCCACCCTGCGAACCCCTCGAGGGAAGTTGCAGTCCCATGGGCTGTTTTATGCCCCCCACTACTGGAACCTGCACCGGCCCAGGGCGGTGGGCTGGGTATCGGGGGCGCTGATCATGGCCCCCAGAACCGCGCTACAGGAGATCGGCGGGATGGACGAGCGTTTTTTTTTCTATAACGAGGACCTCGAGTGGGGTGCGCGGGCCCGCCGCAAGGGCTGGCAGGTCTTGCTGGTGCCCCGTAAGGTCCTGCACCTGGGGGGAGGCTCCGCCCCCCAGGATCCCCGCTTTATGGCCGAGGGCTACCGGGGTGGGCTGCTTTATACCCGCCAGTACCACCCGGCCCTGCATGGTTTGCACCGGAAAGCAGTCTGGCTCGAGGCCCATTTGCGTCTGTGGCTCGAGGCGCATCCGGTACGCAAAGCTAGCTACCGGCTTATCTTAGACCGGCTGAACGGGGGGAGTCTGGACGAACCCTTCCTGCCCTGACGGGAGGAGCCGGTTGGCGGGGTCGGGGTGAGGCAGGGGTAGGATATCGGCCTCTATGGCAGGGTGGGCGCGGAGTGGAAGGCCCGGGTTCTGGGTTACAGCCTCACCCGGCTGCGGTCTCCCAGAACCAGCTGGAGGGTGTGGCGGCGGGGGTTGCCCTGGCCATCCACCACCACCCCCTGACCCAGAATGCTGCTATCCAGGCGGTAGGGCAGGGCGGAGATATGGGCTTCGTCCATCAGGATCGAGTATTCAATCTCGCTGGCAATCACCCGGGCATCCCGGCCCACCGAGGTGTAGGGGCCGATAAAACCGTCCTCGACCACCGCCCCGGCCCCGATGTAAGCCGGGCCGCGCACGAGGCTGCGCACAATTCGGGCCCCCGCCTCCACCACCACCTCGCCCACCACCTGCGAGTCCAGGAGTTCGCCTTCGATCCTCCGGGCCAGCCCCGAGAGGGCCAGCCGGTTGGCGTCGAGCAGGTCGTCGGGCTTGCCGGTGTCTTTCCAGTAGCCCCGCACCTGGTGGGCCACCACCCGCTTCCCACTTTCCACCAGGCCCTGAATGGCCTCGGTAATCTCGTACTCGCCGCGCCTCGAGGGCTTCAGGCCGGAGATCACGGCATGGATGGCCGGACTGAACAGATACACCCCCACCAGGGCCAGGTTGGAAGGAGGATCCTGGGGTTTCTCCACCAGCCGAACCACCTGGCCGGCCTCGTTGAGAACAGCCACCCCGAAGGCCCTGGGGTCTTCCACCGGGGTCAGCAAGACCGTGGCCTCTGGACGGGCCTCACGGTACTCGGCCACCAGGTGTTTGATGCCCCCCGAGAGCAGGTTGTCACCCAGGTAGAGCACAAAGGGGCTGTCGCCCAGAAAACCCTGGGCGGTCTGAACGGCATGGGCGATGCCCAGCGGGGCCGCCTGCACGATATAGGTAAGCTGTAAGCCCCAGCGCGAGCCGTCGCCCAGGGCCGCCCGCACCTCGTCGCCGGTCTCGGGGCTCAGGATGACCCCAATCTGGCGGATGCCTGCTTCCAGGAGGTCTTCCAGGGCGTAAAACAGGTTGGGTTTTCCCGCAATGGGGATGAGCTGCTTGGCTCGGGTGTGGGTGAGGGGCCGCAGGCGGGTGCCCTTGCCACCGGAAAGAATCAGTCCCTTAAGCTCCATAGGCGTTACCAGTCTACTGCGGTGTTAGAATATACTGCGATGACAGGCGCTGCCTGCTCTGCGTTTTGCTACTTTTGCCCTGGAGGGCTCCATGATCCAGACCCAACGCCCGACCCACGCTGTGCTAAGCCCACAAAACCCCAGCTTCTCCATCTCAGGCCAGCCCACCGCCAGCCTCACGGCCCTGTTTGAGCAGCTACCCCAGGTCTTGCAGGC
>NZ_CALMCQ010000352.1 GCF_937863175.1 uncultured Meiothermus sp.
GATAGGTTGCAGCTACCCACTGGGTTAACTCGGCCACCGAGGGTCGGAAGACTTCCTCGGGTACGTCCCAGGTAAAGGAGTAGATGCGCTCCAGAAGCATCTCGAGGCTGGTACGAGGGCTACGCGACTCAATCCAGTCGGCTATAATCCTGGTTTTAGGTTCGAAGTTGTGACGGGCCAGTTCTTTTTCCACTTCGGCCAGGCGGGTCTGGTGGCGGCCCCGCACCAGGGTATAGCCCAGGCCCGCCAGAATTTCCTTCCACTTTTGCTGGATGCGCCAGTCTTCGCTCTCGTCGTCGGATTGATCCCAGCCCTCAAACAGAAAACCACCCGGACGCAACACCCGCAGGCTCTCAATCAGGGCTTGCTGCCAGTTATCCAGCAGGTGCCAGAAATGCACCGCAATAACCGCGTGGAGGCTGCTCCGCTCAAAAGGCAGCTCGCGGGCATCGGCCTCGACCAGGCGGGCCTTGCGGGCTACCCCAGCCACTTTTTGCCGCAAGACCTCGAGCATGGCCGGATTGTCGTCCAGAGCAATATAGCGATACCCTCGAGCGATAATCGGCACTGAAATTCGGCCTGTGCCAGCCCCAATTTCCAGAAACAGGGGATCGCGGAACAACTTTTCCACCGGGGCCGTGAGCGCCGTAGCGATGCGCCCCGAAACCTCGGGCGGATGATAGCGCGTCCGGTCATAGGTAAAAGCCACCCGACTAAAATGAGAAGTCATGCCCGGTTTTTATGATAGCAATGGAGTGTCAAATTGCAAATTATACCGCGAAGCGGTCAGCTCGAGTGTGAAGTTTGGGCTTAGTCCATCCAGGAAAGCCTTTTTGTAATTCAAAATGTCCTATTTACGTACAGCACGGTAGAAGCTGGGTTTGGGGTTGTGGTCTACGGGCAAACCAGGGAGCGCAGTGGTACCGGCGGCATCGCGGTCGAAAACCATGTACCACAAGCTGAAGGCCCAAAGTGGGTAGTGGAGGGTCAACTGCCCCCACGCGCTGTCAGGTTGCCCCAGGCCCCAATTGCCATAACCCCTCCCGATCCATACCTGCTGGGCGCAGTGCGGGTGTGACTTGCGGTGGCTCGTTCCCCAGGGCTATGCGAAAACCCTCGAGCCGTCTTTGCCGGCAGCCTCGCACAGGCTTCGCTTTTGCCCACTCATAAAGCCCTATCTCCGGTCTGTATAATCGTTGGTGGTGTCGCTACTGGACGATAAGTTCACCATTCTTGGCGAAGAGCCCCCCCAGGGTTTTTTGCGCCCTTATCAGGTGCAGACTCCCGAGGGTCTGAAGGGGCAATTGTACTGGTTTGAAGTGCATACCCCCGAAGCCCGCACCGCTTTCCACCGCTACAAAAACGCCATCCGGCGGCTCGAGGGCCAGGGCTTTTTACCCCAGGGAGTCGTGGTTTCAGCCAATCCGGGGCGCTACTATGTCTTCTGGCCCGAACAGTCCAGGGTGGCGCTCAAGGTTCGGCGGCTCAAGCCACTGCTGGAAGTCCTCGAGCCTTTTGGCTACCAGGAAAGCGATCTGGAAACCACCGAGGAAAGCGGACGGCCCCTGGTGGGAAACCTGCGACCCCAGACGGCCAGCACGCCCCCAGGTCGTCCCGACCTGAACCCCGCCCGGCCCACCCAGCCGCTGCCCTCCCCCCTTCCGGTCACACCAGAGCAACCCCCCAGGGCCGAGAGGTCTGCAAAAACCAGCAAAACCACCCCCACCAGCCAACCAGCCAGACCCCGTCCTCCGCAGCGTACCTACCGTTGGAACTGGCCTGGCTGGCTTCCGGGTTTGCTGATGCTGACGCTGGGCAGCGTGGGCATTTGGCAGACTGCCGCCAACTACCTGAACCCGCCGGAGTATGTGCTGCCCGACCTGGTGGGCAAGACCCCCCGGCAGGCGTTGGAGGCGGTGCGTACCTACGGCCTCAACGTGGAGTTTGCCGAGGGGAGTGACGTATCGCTGCCCAGGGATCAGATCCTCGAGCAAACCCCCGAGCCTGGCACCCGCGTCAAGCCAGGGCGACGGCTCGAGCTAGTCATCAACAAACCGCGCTTTGGGAGCGTCCCGGCCCTGAGTGGACGCTCTCTGGAGGATGCCCGCCAGTCCCTTGAGTCTGCGGGCTACCGCCTGGCAGGCATTACCCGTATCGCCGCAGGAGATACCGCCGATACCGTTCTATCCAGCATTCCC
>NZ_CALMCQ010000353.1 GCF_937863175.1 uncultured Meiothermus sp.
GACGGTCGGCGAAAAAAGCGTCTCCCTTCGGTCGGGTTCTAACCGAATCTGGTATCCATCAGGGCAAATGCAAAGGCCAGCCCAAGCCCAATCAGGGTAAGCAACAGGGGCAGCGAACGCTCCGCTCGCAGGGGGGCCCTGTCCGGGGATAGCGGGTTGCGGCGAAAAAAGAGATGGGTTAGCAGGATACCTGCACCCAGCAAGATCAGGGCCGAACCAGGCTCGGGGGTAAAATCCGAGGCCAGCCGGTTCCCCCCTTCATGGCCCGACCCCAGAGCCATCACCCCAAAGGGCATCGAGTGCCCCCCCGCGTGCGCGAATATGGTCGTCCACAAACTGCCGCCTCTGGCGATATACCGGCCCCAGATCAGGCCAGCCCCCAGCGCATAGAGCACCACGGCAGGCAGTACGTGGGCCAGTGCAAACAACCAGGCGCTCAGCCAGACCGCGGCCCGCACCCCATCGTTGAAGCGAAAAGCGCGAAATATAAAGCCCCGAAACAAGGTTTCTTCCGCCAGCGGAACCACCAGCGCAACCACGACCCACAGGGGTAGCAATTCTCCCAACCCCGCGCCGGAGGGCAGATCCAGGTTGCCTTCGGCCCTCGGCAACAGGGCAAACCCCGCCCCGGCAAAACACCACGAGACCGGGACACTCCATAGCGGCAGCCCCAGCAGCTCCCGCAGGCCAGGCCGCCGGAAAAGGGAGGGCTCTTCGCGGTACAGCCGGCGCATCAGCACCACGGCAAATACCAACAACCCCGTGCCGGCCCCGATCTGCTCGAGAAAACCTGCTTCCCCACAAAAACCGACCTGGCAGGGAATCAGCCACAACAGGGTTCCTGCAACCGCTGCCAGATAAAACAGCCACAGCAAATACACGGCGCGGCTCACCATACAACTCAACTCACTCCCAACTGAAAAGGGGTTTTGTGTCCCGCCAGGGCAATTGCTCTGGCCTCGAGGGGAGCCCAGGAAAGCCCCAGCACAGCCCGGTAGGCGCGCAGGGCTTTGTCGCGCTGTCCCACCAAGTCGGCCAGCTGCCCATAGCGGGCCAGCGTGTAGCCGGGCAGGTATTCGGGACGCTGAAAATCGGTGTGGACGAGCTGCTCCAGGAGTGCAAACGCATCCTCGGCCTGCCCGGCAGCCAGGTAGATTTGTGCCGCGCAGTAGGTGGCTTCGGGGCCTTCCACTTCCTGCAATTGCTGCAGTACAGTCGCCCAGTCATCTGCTTCGTTTAGCTGCCAGGCCCGATCCAGCACGCTGCGCTGGCGCTCTGGCTCGGAGGGGGTATGGGCTCCTGGCAACTGGCGCCGTGCTGGGGGCAAACCCTCGAGCAGCACCGGATACTCGAGCACATCCACCAGCACCACCGCTGGCTCCTGGCAAATGCCCAGGCGTTCCGCTACCCGCTCCATGCGTTGTTGCCGGAAGCCCGTAGCGGGGCCTTCACCAAAGGCCTGCTGGTAGCCCAGGTGGTAGTCTCGCAAAACCTGTATAACCGCCTCCTGGGCGAAGTCTTCTGGGGTATGGGGGGTGCTGAGGATCCATTTCAGGCTCTCTTCCAACCCCTGCACCTGGCTCAGGGCCTGCTGGCCTTTAGGGTACTGGCGCAGCGCTTCACGGAATTGCTCGGCCTCAGCCTTGAGGTGGGCCTGGGAGTCCAGGGCTTCCACCGCCACATTTGCCCTTTCGGCCCAGGGCAAAACGTGGAACAATGGTATCTCGTTCTGGTCGCGCCAGCTCTGGGCCGCCAGCTCTTCGGGGCTATACGATGCTAGGAATATTTTCTTGGTCTGGTGCGCTTTTACCAGCTCTACCAGCGTCACCCCGTTGTAGCGAGGGTGCAGAATGTGAAAGGGGCCCAGCGTAGGAATGACCAAGACCGACACGCCCGGTATTCTAGACCTCCAAGACCGCAATTACCGTTTTGCAATGCTCAATGGCTGGTTCGTTCTATTGGGCGATGCTTTCTTTAATGGCTCCATCGTGCTGGCTTCCTTTGCCGCCAAGCTGGGGGCTGCGAACTGGGTGATTGGGCTCATGCCCTCCCTCCTCAATGCGGGCTCGATGGTTCCGCAGGTCTTCATTGCGAACTATGTGGCCCGGCTGCCGGTCAAGGTAGTCCTGTACCGGCGAATGGCCCTGTTGCGGGTGGCCAGCCTGAGCCTGGTCGCGCTGGGCGGGTTCTTTTTGGGCCACCGCCCCGATATCCTGCTCTGGGTCTTTGCGGTTGGACTGGCCCTCAACGGTTTTTTTACCGGGTTCTCCAGCCTGCCCTTCTGGGAGACCATCGGAAAAACCATTCCGATGGATCGTCGCAGTGGGTTGTTTTCGGCCCGCAGCCTGGTAGGGGGCCTGCTGGCCTTTCTGGCCGGTTTTGTGGTGCGATTCATCCTCGAGCTGCCCCTGGCCTTCCCTTACCCATATGCCATTCTGTTCACGCTGGGCATCCTGGCTTTTGCCTATGGCTGGCACATCTTCGGCCAGATTGACGAGCCACCCGACCAACAAGTCCGCACCGAGCGCATCTCGCTCAGCCTGCCTTTCCGCGATTTTTATTTTCGCCGCTTTCTGCGGGTGCGGGTCTTACTGGTAATTGCCAGCATGGTCGAGCCTTTCTACGTAGCCTATGCGGTGCGGGTTCTGGGCCACAAAGGCGAGATAGGCCTCTACCTGATGGTGTACATGCTTTCGTCGGTACTCTCAAACCTGCTGTGGGTGCGGATTTCCCGGCGCTACGGCTCGCGCAGCCTGATACTGATCGGCGCAGCCCTCGGCGCCACTGCCCCCATTCTGGCCCTGCTCCTGCCCCCCTCGGCCTTCTGGGTGGTCTTTGTGTTGCAGGGAGCTTACCTTTCCTCAATCGGGGTGGGCACCTCAACCTACCTGGTCAACCTGGCCCCCACCGATGCCCGCAGTTCGTACATCGGCCTTTCCAACACCATCGTGGGGCTGCTGGCCTTTTCGCCCGTGCTGGGGGGTTTGCTGGCCGACCGGGTGGGGTATATCGGGCCGATGGTGGTTGCGACGGTCTGCTATGCCTGGGCATTGTATGCGGGTCGCCGTTTGAAACTGCTCGAGAGCGTGCAACCCCGGTAAAACCTATCCCGGTCTCGCGAGTACGCTTCGCTTGATCCTGATGCCGAAGGCCTCTTCCGGCTAAGTGCTTCCTGGGCCAGTATGCAACTCGAGACCGGCCATAACCGGGGACGGTTCAAATGGATGGCATCCCGGGCCGCCGCTGGGTTCCAGGAAGGGGTGCGCCCTCTACCCCAACCGCCCTAACCAGCAAAGCACTCCTCGGTTTTTGGGGTCGGCATCCTGTTCGGACGGGTCCCTTGGACCAGGCCTGGGTTTGCCATATGATTTCCAGGGTCACAATGGAACCCATCAAAGGTATTCCGGTTCGGTTTCGCAACCTGTTGTGGGGACAGACCAGCGTTACTTTTGGTGCGGTGGTGCTGGAAGTAGCGCTGCCGCTGCTGGCTGCCGTCACCCTGAATGCAACCCCTGTTCAGATGGGTTTGCTGGCAACCCTGCAAACCCTGCCCTGGCTGGTCATCACCCTGTTTGCGGGGGTATGGATAGACCAGGGCTCCCCCAAGCGCATCATGATCTGGGCCAACTATGGGCGGGGTTTACTGCTGCTAAGCATCCCCCTGGCCCAATTGCTGGGCTGGCTCAGCATCGAGTGGTTGTGGGTGGTGGCGTTTGGATATGGGCTGCTGCGGGTGTTTTTCGATCTTTCGGTGAGTGCTTTTGTACCCCACATCACCGAGCGGGAGCAACTGGTGGCGGCGAACAGCCAGCTCGAGAGCAGCCGCCAGGTCGCTACGGTAGCGGGGCCAGGGGTGGCCGGCCTGCTGGTGCAGGCCATGGGCGCACCCATCACCATTCTGCTCAATGCCCTGTTGTACTGGGTTTCGGCCTTCCTGATCAACCGCATTCCCAGCGACGAGACCACCAAGGTGCGCAGCCCCAGGCTCATCTTCAGCGAGATCGGTGAGGGCCTGCGACTGGTCTTCTCCGACCCCTACCTGCGGGCGCTGGTGCTGTCCAGCGCCACCTTCAACCTGCATATCGGGATGCTGGCGGGCCTCCAGATTCTCTTCTTCAATCGCGTGCTGGAGATCCCGCCGGCCTGGATTGGCGTCATCTTCGGCGTGGTGGGGCTGGGTGCCCTGATCGGAGCGCTCACCGCCTCCCGCTTCACCGCCTGGCTGGGGCCAGGCGGGATCATCATCCGCATGCAACTGATCTCCTCACTCACCGGGGTTGCGGTGGCGCTGGTGGTTGCCCCCCCCATCGCGGCGGCCATCCTGGTCAGTCTGATTCTATTTATCAAAGCCGTTTCCACCGTGGTGCGCAATGTGAACGCAGTAAGCATCCGCCAGGCCCGAACCCCCAAACACCTGCTGGGACGGGTGGGTGGAACCAGCCAGTTTGTGGGCATCGGGGTGGGGTCGCTGGGAGGCATTTTGGGCGGACTGCTGGCCGAGTGGCTGGGCATCCGCGAGGCCACGCTAATTGCCGGGCTGATCGCCATGCTCTCCTTCACCTGGTTGTTCTTCTCGCCTATTCGCAGCCTGAAACAGCTGCCCGAACAACTCCAGGGCTGACCCCGCAGGTGCTACGGGCAAACCCAGCGAAAATTAACGGAGGGCGTAACGCCCCCCGTAACACTTTTTCCTGTGGCCAATTAGACTATTTAGTCGTTCCAGATGAGGATTCGGCGAGCAACTTTTTTCATGTTCTTGCCTCCTGGGGAGCTCTGGGGAG
>NZ_CALMCQ010000354.1 GCF_937863175.1 uncultured Meiothermus sp.
GGGTGACGATACCCAGGTTTTCTTCGACCCGGTAGGTCAAAAACTCAAATTCGGGCATCTCGAGTTCAAATGTTTCTGCCACAGCAAACCTCCAGTTGGGCCAGCTCGGCGAGCAAAAGCCCGTTCCTCTGCATGGGCAAAGCATAACAGAAGCCCAGAGTAAGGGTTGAGGCTCACCCGACAAAAGCGGATAGCATATGCCCGATTGCGTATCAGCAGCCATCAACCAGCAGACTGTGTGTGCTTGGCCCAGATAAAGGTAGCAGACCGGCTACTTGGCCTCGAGCCAGTTCTGCCCGATGCCGATGCCGACCTCGAGGGGTACCTCGAACTTCCAGGCACTTTGCATCACTTCCCGCACCACACGAGCCACTTCCTCGGCTGTATCTTCGGCTGCCTCGACCAGTAGCTCGTCGTGAACCTGCAACACCATATGGGCCTTCAAGCGATTCAGCTCGGGCTGGAGGTTAACCATGGCCAGCCTCATCAGGTCGCCGGTGGCGGTTCCTTGTATGGGCGTGTTGAAGGCCACCCGCTCGGCAGCTTCGCGCACCGTGCGCATGCGTGAGTCGAGGTCGGCCACAAAGCGGCGGCGGCCAAACATGGTCTCGACGTAGCCTTTTTGCCGCGCACCGGCCAGCACCTCGTCAATCCAGGCCCGCACCCTGGGGTAGGAGGCGAAATAGCGCTCGATAAAGTTTTCAGCCTCGGCGTAGGGAATCGAGAGTTCGTTTGACAGGCGGTGAGCTGACATTCCGTAGAGCACACCAAAATTAATGGTTTTTGCTGCCCTGCGCTGCTCCGCTCCTACGGTGTTCAAATCCAGCCCGAACATCCAGGCTGCGGTCTGACTGTGGATATCTTTGCCCTCTCGGAAAACCCGGATCAGGTTTTCATCCCCCGACATATGGGCCAGCACCCGCAACTCAATTTGCGAATAGTCGGCGGCGATCAGTTGCATACCCGGCGCAGCCCTGAAAGCCCGGCGGATGCGGCGGCCAATTTCGGTGCGAACGGGGATGTTTTGCAGGTTGGGGTCAATCGAGGAAAGCCGTCCGGTGGCTGTGCCGGTCTGGTTGAAGCGGGTGTGCAGGCGGCCTGTTTTGGGGTGGATTAGCCTGGGGAGTGGGTCTAGATAGGTCCCCTTGAGCTTGGTTAGCTCGCGGTAGGAAAGGATGTGGTCAACAATCTCGTGCTGGCCTTGCAGCTCTTCGAGTGCGCTGGCGGCAGTGGAACGCTTGCCGGTCTGGGTTTTCTTACCCGAGGCGGCCAGTCTGAGTTCGTCGTAGAGGACGACCTCGAGCTGATCCCTCGAGTTGACGTTAAAGGAATGCCCCGCCAGCCGGTGGATTTGGGTTTCCAGGCCAGCGATGTCCTGGCCCAGCTCGTCGGAGAGCTTCCCCAGATAGTCCGTATCGAGCGAGATGCCCCTGGCTTCAATCCTTGCCAGCACGGCGGAAAGCGGCTTTTCGATCTCGCGGTAGAGCCACTCGATACGCGGGTTATCGCCAATGCGACCTTGCAGGGTCTCCCACAGTGTATGAGCCGCCTGGGCGCGTTCGACCGGGTCGTCGGTCCAATCACCGGCTCCATAGCGCCGCACGGTGCTGGCAGGGTCGCTGTTGGAAGGGTCGTAGAGGTAGGCCAGCAGCAGGGGGTCGTCGCCGGGAGGCACCCAGATGCCTTCCTTGAGTGCCAGAACCGATAAATCTTTGGCGGCCATGCTGCGAATCTCGGGGAACCGCTGAAGTTCTTGCAGGCTGGGCTGGCCCCGATAAACCCTTCCATTAGCGCAGGCCGCGAACCCCACCCAGTTGGCCCACATCGGCTGGGCGCGGTCAAGGGTATAGCCTGCAAAGGCATCCAGAGGGGGTGGCCAGGCTGCCTCCTCGGCGGGCGCAGGGGCGGCCAGCAGGTTCATCTCGCGCAGAATTGAGCCAAACTCGAGCCGTTCCAGCGTTTCACGCAAAGCCATGCGATCGGGCTCGCGGCGGTGGCAGTCGCGGAAATCGAGCTCGAGGGGGACGTTGGTGTGGATTTGCGAGAGGGCACGAGAAAGCTTGATGTTATCGCGGCTTTCCTCGAGGCTTGCGCGAATTTTGGGGGTGAGGGCCTCGAGGTGCAGATATAACCCTTCCAGCGACCCCCACTGCTGCAAGAGTTTGGCTGCGGTCTTCTCCCCGATGCCTCTGGCCCCCGGCAGATTGTCGGAAGAATCACCCACCAGAGAGCGATAATCCACCCACTGCTCGACCTTCACGCCATACTTCTCCTGCACCGCCTGGGGGTTCATCAGCCGCCCGTCCGGCAGCATCACCTGTACAGCCTCCGAGACCAGCTGGAAGCTGTCGCGGTCGCCGGTCAGGATACGTACCGGATAGCCCTCCTGTTCCCCCTTTTGGGCCAGTGTACCAATCACATCATCGGCTTCGTAGCTGGGTACCTCCAGCCGCTTAAGGCCCATCAAATCTACCAGTTCCTTAATTTTCTCCAGTTGTGGGTGGAAATCATCTGGGGTAGGAGCCCGGCCTGCTTTATACTCCTCGTAGGCATCGTGGCGGAAGGTTCGAGTGGGGGGGTCGAAGACCACAATTACACAATCTCCGTCGTCTTTGAGCAGTTTAATCAAAGTGCGCAGGAAACCAAAAACTGCCTGTGTCGTCTCTCCCCTCGAGGTGGTGAGTTTTTCAAAGGCAAAATAGCTCCGGTAGGCCAGGTGGTGCCCGTCCACCAGCCAGATACGGTCGGGCCTGGACAGCTCGACCGACTGGGTTTCGCCGGCAAATAAATTGGGTTGCTCCACCCGAATATTCTACCCCCATTCGGTTGCTAGCAGAAAGCTACGGGGAGCACTGGGTGTGTCGCAGGTTTTTTTGCGTATACCGAGGTAGACCCCTGGCCTGAAATCAGAAAAAACCGGGGGGTCATATCAGATTCGGAACCCGACCGAAGGGAGCCGCTTTTTTCGCCGACCGTCCGGGAGGGGGGTGCTCCAGGATTCAAAAAGTGAGCCTCGGGGTCTCCGGGTTGGAGGATCATCTTTTTGAATCCGGTATCCGCCTGAGTGAAGCGAAGGATCGGATGCACTGAACTTCACGAAAGGTAGTTGACCCCAGCGCACCCGATTCTTCGGCCTAGCGGCCTCGGAGGATCCTCTCGGCAATTTTACAAGTGCTCGAGGGCAGCTCCACTTTTATGATCAGAGTCTGAAGCTCCGGCGAAACACCAAACGCTTACAGATACTGGTAGGATTAGGGGGTTGTTGAGGCCGCAAAACGCTTGCGGCTGGGCCAGAATGAAAGGAAACCATGCAAAATGAGACCGAAAAACTCGAGTGGTTCGAAATCCAACTGCGCATCAAGACCATTGAAGTAATGCTGGGCCCCAGGTACCGCGAGGCCATGGCGCTGACCCTGGGTAGCCTGTATGACGAGCAAAAAATTGCTGCTATGGCCCGGCGCCTGGGCGTTACTTCCGAGGGGCTGTTGGAGCGCCTGGAGAAGATGCGCCTCGAGCTGGGCATCGAACAAGAAATCACCAAGGGCGTGCTGAAGATGAAGAAGTAACCCCACCACCGACCCGGAAGGTACTACGGGGTCAGCCGGTGCCGATCTCTCGGGAATGCTCGTGCGTACCGCACGTTGGGCAGCCCGACCAGCTTCTGCGTGATGCGCTCGGCCCCAATAGCAAAACCCCCGTGGGGAGGCATCCCGAACTTGAACACTTCCAGATAGCCTGCGAAGTTGGCGGGGTCGTTGCCCTTCTTCTTGAGTTGCTCGACCAGGACTTCGTACTGGTGGATACGCTGCCCACCCGAGGTGATCTCCAGTCCCCTGAACAGCAAATCGAAGCCCCGGGTCGCCCCGTCGCCCTCGGGGTAGGCGTAGAAGGGCCGTGCTGCTTCGGGGTATTTGGCGATAAACAGGAAGTCCACGCCCCACTTCTCCTTGGCCCAGGCCCCCAGTGCCCGCTCGGCCTCCTCATTGAAGTCGGCCCCCACCGGCATTCCAAGCTCTTCGCGCAGGATACGGCGGGCTTCGGAGTGCTCGAGGCGCGGCATCTCCTTCACGTGGGGCCACTCGACTTCCAGCAGCTCGCACTCTGGCCCAGCGGTGTGGCGGGCTTCTTCCAGCATGGCGCGGATAAGCTCTTCTTCCAGATTCATAATGTCGGAGTCCGACTCGATAAAACCCATCTCCACGTCGAGAGAGAGGTACTCGTTGAGGTGCCGGCTGGTGGCGTGCTGCTCGGCGCGAAAGACTGGAGCCACCTCGTAGACTCGTTCGTAGACCCCTACCATGATCTGCTTGTAGAGCTGTGGAGACTGGGCCAGGTAGGCTCGATGTTCAAAATAATCAATGCCAAACAGGTTGCTGCCCCCCTCGGCTCCTGCCGTAACAATCTTGGGCGTGAAAATCTCGGTGAAGCCCAGGCTGTCGAGGTGGCTGCGAAAACCCCGTACCAGGGCGGCTTGAATTTTGAGGGGTGCACGGGCTTTCTCTCCACGCAGGCTTACGTAGCGGTACTCCAGTAGCGTCTCGGGGTTGACCCGCCACTCTTCCTTGGGAATTTCAATTGGACTGGGCTCGCTGGCTCTGGCGTAGAACTCGAGCTGCTCGGCGACCACCTCATAGCCACCAGGCGCCCTGGCACTGGCAACCACTTTGCCCACCACACGCAGCGAAGACTCGGCAATGGGCAACTCGAAACTCCGATCCACCACAACCTGCACGATGCCGCTTCTATCGCGCAAGAGGGCAAACTGAATGCCGCCGAGATCGCGCTTCCAGTGGAGGAAGCCTTGTAGGGTAATGGTCTTGCCCAGATGCTGGGCGATTTGACTAGCGAGGGTTCTGGACATGCTTTCTCCCGAAAACGTGTGGCGGCGGAGTGGGCTCAATAAAAAACCCCCCGATACGACAAGGTACCGGGGGTCGAAATCTCGCCCCCTTAAGAATTATCGTCCGTCCGCAACATCCTGCCCAGCATCTTACGTGCCAGCTCCCACCGGGTCAAGCCAGGTTGCCATGCACCAAATTGTGCACTCCAGGTAAAAACCTCGAGCCTAGACTCTGCTCAAGAGCTTCAGGATTTCCTGGCCATACTTGTTCACTTTAGATTTGCCCAAGCCCTTAACCTGGCGTAGCTCCTCCTGGTTTTGGGGGTTGACCTCCAAAATGGCCTGAAGTTCGGCATTGGTGGCGACTGCATAAGGCGGAACCCCCTCTTCCTTTGCTTTCTGGCTGCGCCATTTGCGGAGTGTTTCAAAGGCCGGACTGCTGGGGGGTGCGGCAGATTTTGGGGTCTGGCTGGTCTTTGAGACTGCCTGAGCCTCGCCCTCGTAAAACACCAGCACGCTCCAGAAAGGCGCATTGCCCGCAACCAAGCTGCTGGAAACCTGAATCGGCATCACCTGGGCCAAAAACTGGTTGAGCTTCTCGAGATCCCTTGCACTGTCCAGTCGAAGGGTAAAGGTCTGGCACTGCATAGCCAATAGCTTACCGCTTATGTCTGTTACCGGTACCCCGGTGAAGCGTCAGGGGTCTGGGGCAGTACTCACAGAGAATGCTGAACTCTCATGGAGCGAGAAGACCGCCCAGGGTTTGTTTGGCCGCGTAATTAGCACAAAAGGCGAGAACCGCGATAGGATCTTTCGCATTCGACCTTCACCAGCTGCCAGGCGCAGTCAGAATCCAAAACACTCCTGGGCATTCTGGTCGGTGATGCTTTCCATCTGCTCCACGGGTAAGCCGCGAATCTCGGCCAGTTTGGCCAGGGTAAACCTGCTCAGCGCGGGGTGGTTGCGCCTGCCGCGGTGGGGTTCGGGGGGCAGAAAGGGCGCATCGGTTTCTACCAGCAGTCTGCTCAATGGAAGCTGTGCTGCAACCTCACGCAAACCCGCATTCTTTTTGTAGGTGAGCGGCCCCGCGAAACCAAAGTAGGCGCCCAGCTCCAGCCCCACCTCCATCAGCCCTGGATGCCCACCAAAGGCGTGTAGAACAAACCTGGAAGGTCTGTGCTGCATCAGCCAGGCCGCCGTTTCAACTTCGGCCCGGCCCCCGTCCTGGCTGCGAACGTGGAAGATCAGAGGCAAGCCCAGGGTTTGGGCCAACCGGTATTGGAAGTCCAGGGCTTTGTACTGCGCATCGCTGGACTCGTGCGTCCAGTAGAAGTCCAGCCCGGTCTCGCCAATGGCGCGCACCCTGGGATGCCCGGCCAGATGGCGTACATCTGCCTCGAGTTCAGGAGAAAGCAGGTGGGCATCCGTTGGATGCAGACCCACTGCCGCCCAGATGTGGGGGTTGGCTTCAGCAATCGCCAGGGCTTTGCGGTTGCGCACCGGGTTGGTGCCGATGGTCAGAATGGCCCGGAAATCCCTCGAGGCCTCGATGGCGGCCTGGGTTTCGTCTGGCTCCATGAAATCGAGGTGGCAGTGGGTGTCGGTCATAGCGCAGATTGCTCATTTTGATTCTACGCTTCCATACTTCATCCTGGACTACACCCCAGCCATGCGCGGCTTGCATACACTGATAACGTGCGCCTCTGGATGATTGCCCTGCTAATTGCTCTCACCGGCTGCTTACCGACCCTACAGGCCGTGAATCCCAATCGGCTTCCTAGTGCCGACAACTGGGGGCCCAACAACTCACCGCTAGAGTGGTGGTATGTCTCGGGCTATTTGCCCGAGGAGGGGCTGGCCTTTCACTGGGCCTTGTTCAAGGCTTACGCACCGCAGAACTGGCAAATTGGCATCCTCAACCCGGCTCTATTCTTTCCAGGTCCTTACCATGCCTCGCATATTGCGGTCACCGACCTTCGCACCGACCAAAAAATATTTGAGGAACGCTTCGATTTTCGCACCGACCGACCCAGGGGCGATAGCACGGTGCGGTATCCACCATTGCGGATGGAGCAAGGCGACTGGAGCCTGGTGCAAGAAGGCGGCAGCTACAGGCTTTCTGCAGGCCCCATTCAGGTGGGCCTGACCCCGCTCAAACCCGCCGTGGTGCATCCGCCGGGGTATTCCGGGACTGCCGAAACCGGGCGTATGTACTATGTTTCCTATACCCGTGTAGCGCTCGAAGGGGTCATTGCGGGCAGACCGGTAAGAGGCGAAGCCTGGATGGATCACCAGTGGGGCGACCAGTTGGGATACCAGGGCGGCCAGGCTACCGCGCTGGGTGCGCTGTGGGACTGGTTCGGTCTGCATCTTTCCACTGGGGTAGACCTGATGCTCTATCGTGTTAAAGATCCTGAAGGGGAGGTGGTGCAGCTCGTCGGCACCGCCACTGACCCCCAGGGGCAGATCCGTGAACTCAGAAACCTTAAAATGACCCCCGTGGAAAGCTGGACATCACCCAGTGGGCGTAGCTACCACCTCTCCTGGCAGGTGGAAGCGGATGGGCTTGATCTTCGGCTCGAGCCCTTGCGTAAAGATCAGGAACTCCTGACCGCTTCCACGCGGGTGGCTTACTGGGAAGGCCCGGTCGCGGGCAGTGGAACCTGGTTAGGGCAAAGCGTGCAGGCCAAGGGCATGGGTGAGTTTGTCGCTGGGCCATATAGTCCGCCGGGCAGTCCATTTGACCTCTTTCCCAGCTCGATGCGGTAAGAGCTGGAATCTGTGGGCAGGCGTAAAGGACGGTCGGTCATAAGTTGCGCCCAGGGGAGATTCATACATGGCTGGGTTCTTTCTGTGAACCGCTTTATAGATGTAACAGCGTACTGGACACGATTCTCTAGCAATTGCTAATTCGCTTATCCCCCAAGATATACTCGGGAACCCCCTAGTTTCCCACATTCCGCTGCTGCTTGCTTGCCAAAACCAGCCGTACAAACTGGATCAGCCGGGGAAACCGGCCCCAGCGTTTGCGGTCGCTGGCAATGCGCACCAGCCACTCGATTTTGAGTTTTTGCGCCCAGGTCGGAACCCGCTTGACCTCCCCGGCCAGCACATCAATCATGCCACCCACCCCGATGGCTACCGTGGCCCCAAGGCGGGCTTTGTGGCGGTGGATGAAGGTGTCTTGTCGTTCGCCCATCCCCACCACCAGCAGGTTGGGCTGGGCTTGATGGATGGCCGTGACCACAGCCGCTTCGTCTTTGAAATAGCCGTCTTGAACGCCGCAAACCTGAACGCCCCAGCGGGCCTGGGCGGCTTCGGCAGCCCGCTGGGCCACCCCAGGGGCTGCCCCGAGAAAATAGACCCTGAGCCGCGAGCCAAAGCGCTCAAATGCAGCGGGCAGGATTTCCGACCCTGGCACCCGGCCTGCAAGCTTCTGGCGGGTGAGCTGGCCCACGGCCCAGACAATGCCCACCCCATCGGGGGTGATGATCTCGCATTCCTGCAGAGCTTTTTTGAGAGCGGAATCGGTCTGGGCGCGCACAACGGCTTCGGGGTTTGTGGTGATGATCTGAGCGCAGTGGGGCTGGGGGTGGGTGAGCTTGTCTTCGATCCAGGCCAGGGTTTGCTCGAGGTTAACCAAATCCACCGGCGTTCCCAGAATCTGTACACGCTGCATGGCCCTACCTCGCCTGAAAACAAAAACCAAAGCGATCTCTGGTCAGACCGTACTGCCTGGCCTCGAGCACCCGAACCTGCACCAGCCTGGGCACCAGATCTTCCACGCTGACCAGACTTGCCAGGGCCAGGTCTTCGCTGCGGCCTGCACGGTACAGTTGCTTGCCCAGATCGGACTGCACCAGTGACTCTTGTGGGTCGGGGAAGGATTTGAGCAGGGTGGTGGCCAGCCGTGCACCTTCCTGTAAGGTGCCCCACTGCCCCAACGTCTGGTGCAAGCGTTTGGCGATGAAACCTGCCGCGACCGTGTTGGCAAGGCTGGGCTCAAGCGAAGACGAGGCACTTTGGGATGTGCTGGACTTGCCGACAATTGCCCAACTGCTCGTGCCTTCGGCCTCGAGTTTGGTCTGGGTAGCGGCTACCACAGTGTCTATTTGCTTCTCCAAGGCATATTGAATAGCCTTTTTTGCGTTTCGAAAATAGGCCAGCGCGCTCCCCAGGGGCTGCTGTTCCAGAGATTCGGACAGGGCTTTGGCCAGCAGCACACAGGTTTGTCCCTCGAGGCTCAGCCTGCTCAGGGCCTGCAGCGAGAGCCCGTGGTGGAACCCCTCTGGTGGAAGACCCTCTTCTTCACCGAGTAGCAGCCCGGTGGCATCGGCCAGAATCCGGGCTGCTCGCACGCTTTTGGCAATCCAGACCTCCCGGGCTCCACCCGCTAGCAAAAGGCCCACGGCACTGCCATAAAAAACATCCACCAGAAGCACAGAATGGGGATAGGGGGGTTTGGGAACCAGATCTACCCGAATCGTCACCAAGCAAGAGCCTCCATCAGAGCGCAATGCGCCTGTCCTGCGGCATTATAACGAAGTCTGAACTGAAAGCCGACTGGTAGAGTATTTTCTACCTACCCGCTTAAAACCCAGCCCTTTGTTGCACACTTTCTCTCCCGCTTCCCCGTCTGATCAAGATGGCCCTAGCTGCGAAACAGCAGTACCGAACCTTCGCCCACCGGGGGTAGATCGGCCAGACTTTCCAGGCCAAACATTTCCAGAAACCGATCGGTGGTACCAAACAACTTGGGTCGTCCCACCGCCTCTTTCTCACCCACAATGTACACCAGCTGGCGCTCCAAGAGCCCATCCAGCACCCCTTCCACACTCTTGCCCCGCAAGGCTTCCAGCTCGGCCCTGGTGAGGGGTTGCTGGTAGGCTACCAGGGCCAGCACCTCGAGGGCTGCCTTGGAGATGCGCGGCGGGGTGGGACGTAACACCTGCTCAACCGCTGTGAGGTGCAAGGGATGCACCACCAGCCGCCAGCCGCCGGCCACACGCTCGAGTTGTACCCCCGATTTACCGTCGCCGAGGTCATTCTCGAGGGCTACAATGGCCCGCGTCAGGGCCTCTTCAGCACCCAGAGGGCTCAGGTCGCTCAGGGCCAGGGGCCGGCCCGCAGCAAACAATACCGCTAAAATCTGGGCTTTGAGGGTCTGGGTGTCCATCATAAAGGGGGGTGGGGTTATTTCACCACCATCATGCCTTCCCGAGGCTATACTAGAGTGAGTATGCCAACCTATCAATACAAGGCCAGGGATAGACAGGGGCGGTTGGTTAATGCCGTCATTGAAGCCGAGGACATGCGCACCGCTGCACGCAATCTGCGGGAAAAGGGCTTGTTCATCGCAGAAATCAAGGAGCCAGGGAGGGGCTTGCAGGCCGAGATCAAACTGCCGGGTCTGGAACCCCAGCCAGGCCTCAAAGACCTTGCAATTTTCAGCCGCCAGCTTGCCACCATGCTCAACGCCGGTTTGCCGATTGTGCAGGCCCTGGCGATTCTCGAAAAGCAGACCGAGAAGAAGAAGTTCCAGAGCATTCTCAAAGACATTCGCACCGAGGTCGAAGGGGGCGCCAACTTCAGCGAGGCCCTGAGCAAGCACAAGCTTTTTAGCCGCCTCTTCATCAACCTGGTGCGGGCTGGCGAGACCTCGGGTACGCTGGATGCCATTCTGGACAGACTGGCTACCTTCCTGGAAAACGAGCTGGCCCTGATCGGTAAGATTCGCTCGGCCCTGACCTATCCGGTTATCGTGTTTGTGTTTGCTATCGGCGTAACCTACTTCCTGCTGACCGGCATTGTGCCGCAGTTCGCCCAAATCCTGACGGGTCTGGGCTCGGAGCTGCCACTCCTGACCCGGGCTCTGATGGGTCTCTCCGACTTTTTACGACAGGGCACTATTTTTATCGTGCTGATCGGGGTGGCGTTGTATTTTGGCTACCGGGCCTATTACCGAACCGATAAAGGGCGACACCAGGTAGACCGGATTAAGCTCAGGCTCCCGGTATTCGGCAACCTGATGAAGAAAAGCGCGCTGGCCCGCTTTTCCCGCACTTTTGGCTTGCTGATCAGCAGCGGCGTGAACATCGTGGAGTCCCTGGACATCACCAAGGGAACCGCAGGCAATGCGATTGTCGAAGACATCCTCGAGCAGACCAAAATTGCCATCCAGGCCGGTGAGCCCGTACACACCACCATTCAGGCCCACCCGCAGGTTTTCCCTCCGATGGTGAGTTCCATGATTGCGATTGGTGAAGAGACCGGTGCGCTGGATACCATGCTGCAAAAGATCGCCGACTTCTACGAGCGTGAGGTGGACGAGGCCGTGAGCGCCCTGACCGCCGCCATTGAACCCCTGATGATTATTTTCCTGGGCTTTATTGTGGGTGTGATCGTGGCCGGGATGTTCCTGCCGCTCTTCAGAATTATCGGGACGCTTTCCGCGCAATAATTGTCGAAGTCAAGGGTAATCGTTCGCATGCTTTTCGCAGGCCCACCGCTGGTCGGGCAACCTGATCTCCGAAATGAATTTCGCCCGTCTGGTTGCGGGGCCTTTGCCCCATACTGATTTCCTCATTACCAGACCACTGGCCCACTGGTTCGGCTATGTTAACGTACCAACGCGGCAAGTTCGGTTCAGTGGCCGAGATGAAAACCAGAACGTCTGAATTTAGGCTTCGCAAAGCCAACCTCCGATGGCTTTGACGATTATCTTTGCGAAGCCCGTATTCATTCATACAGGGTACCCGACCTCGGGAACGAGTATAAAACCTCGAGCCCAAGCCTCGCAGGGTAAACACCACAACCAGCGAGATTGCAGGGTTGGTCTTATCCCTTCACCACGATGTTCAGCAATTTATGAGGAATGTAGATTTCCTTTAGCACTTCCTTGCCCCCTATGTGCTGCTGTACATTGGGAAGCTCCCTTGCCAGACGCCTAATTTCGTCTTCGCTGGCCTGTGCGCTTACGGTGGTTTTGCCGCGTACCTTGCCGCTTACCTGCACCACCAGCTCGAAGCTGTCGGCTACCAGGGCGGCCTCATCCAGCCTGGGCCATGGGGCGCTAAAAACCGAAGCGTTATGGAATTGATGCCAGAGTTCTTCGCTCAGGTGCGGGGCGAAGGGGGCCAGCATCTGCAAGTAGCACAGCACCACATGGCGGTAGACCGGGGTAATGCCCTGCTCCTTGCGGTACTCGCCCATAGTGTTTAGCAACTCCATCAGGGCAGCAATCGCGGTGTTAAAGCGCAACGCCTCGATGTCCTCGGTTGCTTTTTTGATGGTCTGGTGCAGCTTCTGGTAAAGGTTTTTGTCTGCCCCCTCGAGCAGGGCCGGGTTATGGTCACCCTGGGCTTTCAGCTCCACCAGGTGTTCGGCCACCATGCGGTAAACCCGGTTCAGAAAACGCCAGGCCCCCTGCACACCCTCTTCGGTCCAGATCATCTCGTTTTCGGGTGGAGCAGCGAACAGGATGGTGATGCGGGCAATATCGGCTCCCTGCTCCCTCACAAATGGCCCCACCATCACCCCGTTGCCCAGGCTTTTGGACATGGTAGCAGCTTTCCAGAAGTGAACCGTACCGTCGTCGTGGGTGCGCAGCTCAGCCCCGCTCTTTCTGGCTTCTTCCAGGGTAAGGGTCTCGGGGATTTCCAGCTTGGCCCGGCGCTCGAGGTTCTTGAACTGAATGGTCTCCCCACTGACCTCCACCTCGCCCACGTCTGTCCAGCCCTGCACCATGCCCTGGGTGAAGAGGCCCTCGAACGGCTCCTGGGCCTGAACCAGGCCGATGTCGTGCAGAAACTTGGTGAAGAAACGACTGTACAAAAGGTGCAAAATTGCGTGCTCGACGCCGCCGATGTACTGATCCACCGGCATCCAGAAGTCGGCTTTCTCAGGGTCGAAGGGCTGGTTGGGGTTTAGGGCGTCGGCGTAGCGCAGGAAGTACCAGGACGAGTCAACAAAGGTGTCCATGGTGTCGGTGTCGCGCCGGGCCTGGCTGCCGCACTGGGGGCAGTCGCACACGTAGAACTCCGGGTGGGCCGCCAGCGGGCTTTTGCCCTTGGGCCGAATCTCGTCTACGTCGCGCAGGGTGGGCAGTTCGACCGGCAACTGCTCGTAGGGCACTGGCACGATGCCGCAGCGTTCGCAGTGGATCATCGGGATGGGGGTGCCCCAGTAGCGTTGGCGGCTGATCAGCCAGTCGCGCAGGCGGTAGTTGACCCTGCCCTCGCCGATGCCATTTCCCTCCATCCAGGCGATAATTCGCTTTTTGGCATCGTCCATGTAAAGGCCATTCAAGAAGTCGGAATTGATGGCCGGGCCGTCCTCGAGGTAAGCCTTGCCGCTAAAATCGGGAGGGGGTTGCACGGTGCGAACAATCTCTAATCCGAACTTCTCGGCAAACTCCCAGTCGCGCTGATCCTGCCCGGGCACCGCCATAATGGCCCCGGTGCCGTAGCCCGCGAGCACGTAGTCGGCGATCCAGACCGGAATCTCTTTGCCGTTGGCCGGGTTGAGGGCGTAGACCCCAGTCCAGACCCCGGTCTTCTCGCGGTCTTCCAGCTGCCGCTCGACCTCGCTCTTCAGCCGGGCTGCGGTCACGTATGCCTCCACGGCGGCTTTCTGTTCGGGCGTGGTGATCTGGGCCACCAGCTCGTGTTCGGGAGCCAGCACCATAAAGGTTGCGCCAAAAATTGTGTCCGGGCGGGTGGAGAACACGCGAATCCTGGCTGCGTGACCCTTCACCTGGAACTCGAACTCAGCCCCGGTGCTTTTGCCAATCCAGGCCCGCTGCATGGCCTTGACCTTCTCGGGCCAGCGGGGGAGCGTGTCGAGGTCGGAGAGGAGCCGTTCGGCATAGTCGGTAATCTTGAGATACCACTGCTCGAGCTCGCGCTTCTCGACCAGCGCCCCCGAGCGCCAGCCGCGACCGTCAATGACTTGCTCGTTGGCCAGTACGCTCTGCTCGACCGGATCCCAGTTGACGTAGCTCTTTTTGCGGTAGGCCAGGCCCTGCTCGTACATCTTCAGGAAGATCCACTGATTCCACTGGTAGTAGTCGGGCAGGCAGGTTGTCACCTCGCGGCTCCAGTCGTAGCGGATGCCCATCAGATTGAGCGACTCGGTGGACTGCTGGATGTTGGCAAAGGTCCAGTCGGCAGGCGAGACCCCGAACTTGAGGGCGGCGTTCTCGGCGGGCAGACCAAAAGCATCCCAGCCAAAGGGGTGCAAAACCGAGTAGCCCTGCTGGGTACGGAACCGGGCCAGCAGATCGCCCATGGTGTAGTTTTTCAGGTGGCCCATGTGCAGGTCGCCCGAAGGGTAGGGGAACATCACCAGGATATAGGCTTTTTTGGGGTTGGGTCGGGTCTGGCCCCCTGCGTCCTTTTGAACCTCCATGGCCCTCAAAAGCCCGATTTGATCCCAGTATTTCTGCCATTTGGGCTCGCGCCCGTGCGGGTTGTACCTATCGGTCGTGACCATGTTCGCTTCTCCTGTTCTCAACGGGTTATTGTATTGGTTCAAAGGCCGAAAGAGGAAAGGGGGGGCTAAAGTCCAGTGGCCTCTAAAGGGAAAGCCCGTCGAGATCAACAAAAAATCCCCCTTCAGCCTGAAGGGGGAGCCTCCCAAAGACGGGCCTCCCCTAAGGTAGTTCTAGCTGGATAAACCACTGCATAGGCTCATAATAGCATGGGCAACCAGGAGGCGCAGTATAGCCAAAAGTCCGATGGAGTTTGTATACCCCTTTCTGCAGTACGGGCGCGTGATGCGACAGGCGGCAATTTATGGAGTTTTGACCCCCAGTGGGCCGGGAGGCTTAACGCTAATGCGTCCAGTGAAGCAAGGGACGGAATTGCCGTGTTTGAACCCTCACCCGGAACACCCTTTGGATGGGGGTTGTTGACCTGAGACACCACAAAAACCTTGGTCGGTATCGCTTTTCTCAGATAGTCGTACCAGGCGAGTTTTTGATCCTCTCGCGGTTT
>NZ_CALMCQ010000355.1 GCF_937863175.1 uncultured Meiothermus sp.
CTCGAGACTAGCCTGATCCAGGAGGCGTGGGGCGAGTGGTTTCCGGACGCGCAGGTGCTGGCTTTCGCACAGTGGAAGCGGGTTGGCACCTGGCTTCCAGTCGAACTCGTCAGCAGGGAGGAGGCCGAACAATGGCTGTGGGAATGCCACAAGGGTGAGGTTCCGATTCCTGAAGGCTGGGCTGACTTCATCCGCCTGTGGAGAAATCTGGGACATTTGCGTAACGACCTCTTACACTTTGGCTTCCGAGATGCCGCCCGCAAGGAGTCAGCCATACCGGATGAGGTCAGAGAGAGAATCGTCTCGCTCAGGGCGGCTGTTTTGCCTTTGGGCCTCGAGCTTTCGGAGCCGGTATGAGCACCGTCATCCTCACCACCGTGGGCACCAGCCTGCTCTACAATGCCCGCCGCGAGGGGTTTGTGCTGGATGTTCAGATTCTTCAATTCCTTTCGCGCAACCCTAAGGCCGCCAGTGCCGAAACCAACTCGCTGTTGCGAATTATGCAAAAGGGCAGCGAAGTTGTGCTGTTGCACAGCGATACCGAAGAGGGCAGCCGGGCTGCAGCGCTCCTGGATCGCTACTGGCAGCAACAGGGTGTACCTTGCAGCCTTGTGCGTATTGCTGGGCTGGCCTATGAGGCCCAGGGCTTTGTGGACTATGGCCTGAAAAACTTCGTGCGAACCCTGGCCGGGGAGATTCGTAAGGCCGCCCGTCGGCAGCGGGAGGTGGTGATCAATGCTACCGGCGGTTTCAAGGCCGAGATTGCCTACGCTACTGCGCTGGGGCTGGTCTTCAAAGTGCCGGTCTGCTACATTCACGAACGCTTTCAGGAGATTGTCACGCTGCCACCCTCACCATTTGGCTGGGACAACACCCTGCTCGCCTGGCATGGCGACTTCTTCGACTGGATTGATGCCGAGATGCGGCCCAGACACGAAGTTCATCAGCGGGCCGCCCTGTTGCCCGAAGAAGTCCAGGTGCTGCTGGAGGACTTCGAGATGGAAGACCGGGTCTATACCAGCCTCTCGCCCCTGGGGCAGGCCTACCTCGAGGCCTTCCGGGTCGAGCTCGAGCAGGCCCAGCGGGTGCCGGTGTATCTCTCGGCCCGGGCCCGGCGCATCTGGGAGGGTCTCGAGCCCAGCCCCAGGGCCCGTTACCGTCGCCTTTTGCAGAACCTGCGCCTCTCCAACCGTGCAGCCCAGAGTGAGCAAAAAAGCGGGGGGGGTGACGCGCTGGGCTACCCCAGAGGTCGTGTAGACGAGCGGCTGTTCTATGCCGAAAAAGATGCAAGGCTGTATGTGTTTACCCTCACCCGGCACGGGCCAGAGTACGATCAGCTCTGCCGCGATGGGCTATTCTGGAGCAATTACTCCGAGGATGAATTCAAATTGTGGGAGGGCTAAATGGAAGAGATGGGCCTCGAGGATGACCTCCTGCCTGAAGGCGCGCCCTCACAACCGGCGACGCTGGAGCCTTTGCCCATCAGTTCGCTGGCACAGTATGCGTATTGTCCCCGACGCTGCGCTCTGATTCATCTCGAGGGCGACTGGGCAGATAACCTCTTCACTGAGCGGGGTAGCCGTGCCCACGAAAGGGTGGATATCCCCCAGGGTATGGTGCGCGAGGGTGTGCAGGTCGAGCGGGCGTTGCCGCTGTGGTCGGAACGGCTGGGTCTGGTGGGCAAGGGCGACGTGGTGGAGTTTTCAGACGGGGTTCCTTACCCGGTTGAGTACAAGGTCGGAAGCCGCTGGGACAAACTTTCCGACCGGGTGCAGCTCTGCGCCCAGGGGTTGTGCCTGGAAGAAATGTTCGGGGTTGCAGTTCCCGAGGGGGCGCTGTTTTACAAAAGCAGCCAGCGCCGGCAGGAAGTGCTGTTGACTCCCGAGTTGCGCTCGGCGACCATGACCATTCTCAGCGCGGTGCGGCTTCTGCTACGGCAGAGTCAGCTACCCCCACCCGTAGCCGATGCCCGCTGCCCCAACTGTTCGCTGATCAACATCTGTATGCCCGAGATTCCAGCTGCTCTGGTGGCATTGCGTTTCCGGGATGGGGGAAATTCGTGACTACCCAACTGCTCAATACCCTGTACATCCAGACCCAGGGGGTGTACCTGCGCCTCGAGGGCGATACCCTCCGCATCGAGCAGGAAAAAACCGTACTGCGGCAAATTCCCCTGCACCACCTGGGGGGGGTGTCGCTATTTGGCAATGTGCTGCTCTCGCCATTTTTGCTGCACCGCTGTGCTCAGGATGGCATTGAGCTGGCCTGGTTTGGCGAGAACGGACGCTTCCAGGGGCGCCTGAGCGGCCCCATCGCGGGCAATGTGCTGTTGCGCCGGGCCCAGCACCAGGCCCTGGACTCTTCGTCGAGTTTGCTCTATCTGGCCCAGCGCTTTGTGGAGGCCAAGCTCAAGAACAGCCGGGGGGTGTTGCAACGGGCCGTACGCGAACGCGGCGAGACCGAGGCCCTGAGCCTGGCCATCTACGAGCACGAGGGCGCCCTGCGCCACCTGCCCCAGGCCCGCACCGTGGACGAGGTGCGCGGCCTCGAGGGCAACGCCGCCAGCAGCTATTTTGCTGCTTTTGGCGATCTGCTGCTCTCGGGCGAGTTTCGCTTCGATGGGCGCAACAAACGCCCCCCGCGCGACCCGGTGAATGCTTTGCTGGGCTTTGTGTACGCGCTGCTCACCACCCAGTGCACCGCAGCCCTGGAAGGCGTGGGCCTCGACCCCCAGGTGGGATTCCTGCACGCACTCAGGCCGGGGCGCAATGCCCTGGCGCTGGACTTGATCGAGGAGTTTCGGGCCTGGTGGGCCGACCGGCTGGTGCTCTCGCTGCTGAACCGTAAGCAACTGGCCCCCCGGCACTTCGAGGAGCGGCCCGGCGGGGCGGTGCTGCTGGGCGAGGAGGGGCGCAAGGCGGTGATTGTGGCCTTCCAGACCCGCCGACAAGAAACCGTGCAACACCCCTTGTTCAAGGATCCGGTGCCAGTGGGGTTGCTGCCGCACATCCAGGCCCGCCTGCTGGCCCGCTACCTGCGGGGCGACCTGCCCGAATACCCATCTTTTGTGGGGAGGTAGGGATGGAGCGGCTGGATTTGCTGGTTACCTACGACGTAAACGTCACCTCGGAAGACGGCCAGTCGCGGCTGGCGCGGGTGGCGAAGGTTTGCAAAAACTTTGGCCAGCGGGTGCAGATGTCGGTCTTCGAGTGTCGGGTCACACGGGCCCAGCTCGAGGACATGGAGGCCAGACTGCTCAAGATTATGGAACCCGACAAAGACAGCCTGCGGGTTTACACCCTGGTCGGCGGACGGGACAAATGCCTGCGGGTGTATGGGCTGGACAAATACCAGGATTTCGATGATCCGCTGGTGGTCTGATGCCAGGGCCCTGCCTTCCTGCACCGAGAAGGCTTTACCCATGGGCAAGGGGACGGGACTTCCCTTTGTTGCTGCCGACCCCTCGTCGAGGCGCCCGGAGCGGTGCCAGGGCTACCCAGCCGAACTAGGCCACCCGCCCGATAGGCATCACATACAAAGGCTCGTGTGCGCCGGGCAGGTTCAATTGCCTTGCCACCTCCCTATCCACAAAGGCCCCTACCACTACGGTGCCCAGCCCCAGGGCCTCGGCTTGCAGGTGCAGGTTCTGCCCCACGTGACCCAGCTCCATGTGGGCGTAGCGAACCCCTCTATCGCCATACCGGTCGGTTATTCTCCGGTACTCCGCCGAAATTACAATCGTGACGGGTGCATCGGCAATAAACATCTGATCCAGGCAGGCTGCTGCCAGGGGTCTGCGCAGGTCTCCTGCTCGGACCAGGCGTAGCGAGTGCGGGTGGGGGCTGTAGTGGTAGACCCCGGCCTCGAGGCCCTCGACGCTACCGACCACAACATACACATCCAGCGGGTACTGCGCGCCTGCACTGGGGGCCGCACGCAAAACCCTGCGTACCCTGGCGGGATCGGTAATTCCCTGGGCCGACCAGACCAGTTGCGCTAGCTGGGCCTGGGTAAGGGCGTCATCTCTGAAATTCCGTTCAGACCTCCGACCCTGGATGGCTTCTTCTACCGACAGGGCACCCCGGATCCGGGGGGCTGGCAAGGGAATGCTAACACCACTTTGGGCCATAACACCACTTCCGATGGAGCGGGTGGCAACCAGCCCCAGCCCTACCCCAGCCGCGCTGTGGATAAACTTTCTCCGCGAGATTCTTCGTGACGGTACGGTACGCTTCACACTACCCACCACCCTTTCGCCCAGTTGCGGTTATGGCTGCGCTTGGGGCTGCCCGCGAAAACGTGTGTACCCAGAGCCGGGTTGCGCCCCGGCGTTCGGGCGCAGCCTTGCGATCCAGGATGCGGGCGCTCTTATGGCTCTAAACCGAGCATTGCATCTTTGGGGTTGTCGCCCCAGGGCGCCGAGGATAGGGTGGGAACCGGAGGCTAGCAAGGTACCGCAAGCCAGGGAAAACTTTCTCGCCCGAAATCGGCCAAAAAGAGGACGCCTGCGGGCTAGGGAGGGGAACCCACAGGCGTTGTGAACTGCCCACCAGAGTGGGTTAACATATTTCTACTGTGTTCAAGGGCTGCTGTGTAGGGATGAAAGTCCTGTCTATCCGGTCAGTGCACGAAACAGGATCTCCTGGGTTACCTTCATCCAGTCCAGCATGCGGCTGGCCTCGGGAGAAGTCTCGCCCAGGAAGCTGCGGTAAACCGCAAGATCCAGCATCGCTACCCACAAGGAGCCGTCTTTTTCAAACAGTGTAACTCGCAGTGGGAGGATCAGTCCCGTCTCGGGCTTGCCGGTCAAAAAGGTCTGGTTCAGCCTGGGTGCATCGAGCTCGAGGGTCACGACCCTGGGACCCGCATAATCTTCGCCCGCGTACTGAAACAAAGGGTGTACTGCCACCACCCGGTAGCCTTCGCGCTCGGCGGCCTCGGCCAGCAGTTGTGCGGCCTGGGCCAGATCCTGGGCCTTTTGGATGGGGTGGGTCTGGATGGTGGGGAATGGTTGGGTGAGCATAGCCCTCCTGGTAAATTCTGCGACTTAAGCCAGCGATTTTTGGGCTTTGGCCCGCTTGAGTTCTTCCAGCAGAACCCGCTGGATGCCCCGCTTGCAGGTCAGACAGTCTGCGGTGCTGCCCAGGGCCGAAGCAATGATCCCGGCATCCCAGAGGTTTTGCAGCACCAGGCCGCGCACCTCCGACTCGCGCAGGGCGTGTACCCCGCAGAGGTAGGTCTCATTGGGCTGGCTGGTGGGGCCGGAGCGTACAAAGGCTTCCTGCCAGAACTGCTCTTCTTTTATGGCGATCTGCTCGGAGAATTGCTCCAGATCCAGCTCAGCCAGCGCCTCTTCGATTTCTAGCAGCGGAACCGCGTACTGCTTGAGGTGTTCGAGGGCCTGCTGAATCACTGGATCGTAACCCTCGCGCAGCGCATAGACCGCCCAGAAGTTGGCGCTTGTCCAGGGCTTCTCGGAGTCCAGGGCCTCCAGCAAGGGCATCAGCAAGGCTTTGGTCTGCTGGGTCTCGGCCTCCTTTTGCTCGATGAAGGCAAAGAGGCCGTTCATGCCTGCTCCTCCGCAGCCTCGCCGGTCATGTACAGATGGATCAACCGCAGGTTTTCCTGGGCCTCCGCCGCACCGATCTTCTCGATGGCCTGACCGGCGTGCAGTAAGACCCAGTCCCCCACCCTGATATCCTCCAGCAGCCCGGTAAAAGTATGCCGAACGGTGTCGCCCAACCTCAGGACTGCACTGTCCTGGTCAACAATTTCTACTACTTCGTACGGGATTCCCAAGCACATTTTTTCTACCTCCAGGTCTGGGCCAGGGCCAACTGCCCCAGGGCCAGGCCACCATCGCCGGGCGGTACTCGATGGTTCCAGGCGACCCCAAAGCCCTGTCCACGCAGCCCAGTAAGCGTCATTTGGTGGAGTAAGAGGTTCTGCCAGACCCCACCCGATAGGGCCACGCTGGAACAGCCGTGAGCATCGCGGAGGGTCTGGGCCGCTGCCACCACCCCTGCGGCCAGTGCGGCATGGAACTCCCAGGCTACCTGCTCAGGGGGCATTCCCCCATTTAGGCAGTCCAGAACCGCCTCCAGCAAGGGACGATAGTCCCAGACCAGCAGTCCGTGGACGGGTTGAAGGGGTAGGGCAAGGGCAGGTCGCACGGAACTGGGGCGATGGCCTCGAGCCAGACTTTCCAGCCAGACCGCGGCCTGGCCCTCGAAGTCCAGTCGGGCATGGAAGCCCAGCAGGGCCGCCACCGTATCGAACAGCCGCCCTATGCTGCTGGTTTGCGGCATGGGTAGCCTGGAGCTGAGCAGACTTCTTCCCACGCTTATGGCTTTGCTGGGGAGCCGGTGTTCCCAGCCGCTAAGCGGGTACAAAAACCCTGTTGCGGCCTGCGCGGGAAATACGGCTGCCGCATCGCCGCCCGGCAGGGGGGCATACTGCAGGTGGGCCACCCGCCTCAGACCCTGTTCCAGCGAGCCATAGAACACCTCCCCACCCCAGATGGCCCCGTCGTCGCCCAGCCCCGCTCCGTCGAAGGCAAAGCCCAGCACCGCCTGATCCCAGCGCTGGTCCTCGGCCAGCACCGAGGCGATGTGGGCCCGGTGGTGCTGTACGGCCAGTTTGGGGCCGGGCAGCTCGGCGGCATACTGGCTGGAAGGATACTCCGGGTGCAGGTCGTGCACCACCAGGGTCTGCCCCAGCTCGATCTGGTACATCTGGCTCAGGTCTGCGATGGTCTCGCGGAAGGCCAGGCGGGCCTCGAGCTCCTCCAGGTCGCCCAGGTGCTGGCTCATCAAGACCTGGCCTCGAGCCGCGAGCGCAATGGCGTTTTTAAGCATGGCCCCCAGGGCCAGGACGGGCTGCTGGAAGCGCCGGGAGTACAGGATGGGGGCGGGGG
>NZ_CALMCQ010000356.1 GCF_937863175.1 uncultured Meiothermus sp.
CTCACCCCTGTTTCCAGATGCTCAAATTATAGGCGGCGACGGTGGGGCTTCCCAGCACAAAGTCGGCTCCTCGGGGTGCTGGGGCCTCCTGCGGATGGTCGGCGTAGTTGAAGGCAAATACCAGGTTTCCCCGTTGCCGCACCCGCATCCCCTCGGGCATCGGGGTTACTGGCAACCCCAGGGCTCTAACCATCTGACCCAGGTAGGCACTGAGAAACTCACGGCTGGGCCAGAAACCCAGGTAGTGCAGGTGGTGGTGCTGATAGATGGCCCCCTTCCCGTCGCTAAAGGTTGCGACCGGCTGCAAGTCTGACTCGATCCACTCCTTCCACACCTCGGCCTTCCACTTCTTCCCGCCAAAAAAAACGGTATCGGCCAGCCCAGGACGGTAACTTTCCACCCGCGTGACCTTGAGGGGTAACAGGTTTTGCAGGGCTCCGGGGGGCAGGCTGGGTGGAATCTGGAAGTGCTCGGTTTTGGCACCGGTGCGCGGGCCAAACACGATGGGGCAAGGGGTCTTCTCGAGTGCTAGCAAGGTTCTTTGGCGCAAAATGGGTAGGCTGGGTGCAACCACCAGCTTATAGCCCGATAGATCGGCTCCGGGACGCACAAAATCCACGCTCAGACCCAGTTCGCGCAGCGCGGTATGGAAGTGCATGCACAGCACGGTGTAGTTCCAGCCCGTGCCGTGAGGCTGAACCTCGAAGAGCCAGCTGGCCTCATAGTCATAGATCAGCGCCACCGGGGCCAGGGTCGTTTCGGGCAAGGGCAACCGGGCCAGCTCTTCCACCACTTGTTTGGCTTCGAAATAGCCCAGGTCGGGCTGATAGTCGGGGCGGTTGAGTCCGGCGTGCATCTGCTCCTGGGCGAAGGGTACCTGCCGCCAGCGGAAGTAGCTCACCACCTCCGCCCCGTGCGCGAAGGCTTCCCAGGTCCACAGCCGCACCATGCCGGGGGCGGGGGCAGGGTTGTTGGGGGCCCAGTTGACCGGCCCTGGCTGTTGCTCCATCACCCACCAGCGGGCCCTGGCGCCCCGGTAGAGGTCGTGGTGAAAGGCCGCGATGTCGGGGTGGCTGGCGCGGGCATAGTGCAGCTTGCGTTCGTCGGAGATGGGGGCCTCGCGGTCGGTGAAGCCCTGGGGATAGGAGTCCCAGGAGGCCACATCCAGGTCGTCGGCCAAGGCAAAGTGGTCGAAATGGGTGTAGAAACCCATGAAGTTGTGGGCAATAAAGCGTTCAGGCGAGTGCTGGCGGATCACTTCTACCTGCATTTTGTTGTAGGCCACCACCTGATCGGAGCTGAACCGGTAGAAGTCCAGCACGTGGCTGGGGTTGGGTTCGGTGACGGTGAGGTGGGGCAAGTTCACCTCGTCGAAACTGCGGTACTCCATGCTCCAGAAGACACTGCCCCAGGCGTTGTTGAGCCTGTCAATGTGCTGGTACTTGGCCTTCAGCCAGTCCCGGAAAGCCCGCAGGTCTTCGGGGCCGTAGCTGCGCACGGTATCGTGGCAGCCGTACTCGTTGTCGGTCTGCCAGCCCACAAGGTGGGGGTTCTGGCCGTAGCGACGGGCGTACTCTGTCACGATGCGGCGGGATTCCTGTACATACACCCGGCTGCTGTGGGTGTAGTGGCGGCGCGAGCCGAACCGGCGAGGGCGGCCCAAGGCGTCATAGGCAAGAACCTCGGGGTGCCGGTCTACCAGCCACTTGGGCGGGGTGGCGGTGGGGGTGCCCAGCACAATCTTTAGTCCAGCACTGCCCAGGGTTTCGATGGCCTCGTCCAGCCACTCCCAGGTAAAGCGTCCCGGATCGGGCTCTATGCGACTCCAGGCAAACTCGCCAATGCGCACATAGGTCAGGCCCAGCGCACGCATGCGCCGGGCATCCTCGGCCCAGTGCTCGCGGGGCCAGTGTTCGGGGTAATAGCAGACTCCTAGCATCAGTTGTTGGCCAGTATGGTGCTGTGTAAGTTTCCGGCTTCCGATTTGGGTTTGTCAAAGGTCGAAAGTCGAAGGTCTGGGGCCGGGAAGGTTCTCGACCTTCGACATGTGTCGGCATCAGAGCATATCCTCCAAGGTCCAGTGGTTGCTCCAGCGGGCGTCAATCTCGTCGCGCACGTTCTGGTAGCGGATGTCGGTGGAGAGCCGAAGTCTGCCCTTTGCGTCCTGGTTGGTGGTAGCAGCGTGGATCATGTAGGGCGAGTGCAGCATGATGTCGCCGGCTTGATAGTCGGCAGCTAGCCAGCGGGTGGCAAACTTGGCGGCCAGGGCGGGTAGATCTTTGCTGATCCAGCCATTCTCGCCCATGTTTTTGTTGAAGGCATTAAGACGTTCTTCGGGAGGAAGCGGCTGGTTTTGTTGAGCAAACTGGGCCTCGAGGGCCTGTCCTTTGGTATGCGAGCCCTCGAGGTACACCAGACCGCCCATTTCGATGGGGCAGTCGCCGATGGGAATCCAGACGGTGCAAAAACGGTTGGTGCCTCCGCGCAGATAGACCAGGTCGTAGTGGGCGCCGGTTGCACTCTTGTCGCCGGGTTTGGTGTAGCGGATGATTTTGCGCTTGTGCAGATAGGCCGGGCCGCCCAGAAACGCATCGAGGAATTGCCACAGGCGCGGATGCAGGCAAAAAGACTCGTAGGCTGCGCTTCGCACCACTTCCATCAGGCGCTTGGAAGCCAGGGTGCGGTCTTCGGCCTGACCCGACCAGAGGCCCAGGGCGGGGTCGCTGCCGGGCGTGAGGATCCCGGTATCCCGAAAGGCGCTGAAGAAGTGTCGGCGGAAGGCCTCCACCTCTGTCCTGGGCAAGAAACTCTGCAACCAGAGATACCCCTGGGCCTGATACTGCTCGAGGAGTTCCCCAACCGGATGGGCCGGGTTGCTGGGCTCGAGGGCTCCCAGCAGGCCTGGGCTGAGGGGGTAATGGTTGGACTCGAG
>NZ_CALMCQ010000357.1 GCF_937863175.1 uncultured Meiothermus sp.
GCACGGTGATCGGCTCGCAAATCTCACTCACGGTGGGGGTTGTGGGGGTGGCGATTTCTTTCCTGATTGGTATTTTGATGGGCGGAATTTCGGGCTACTACGGCAGGCGTATTGACCTGGTGATTCAGCGGGTTATCGAGGTGCTGCTTTCTATACCGCGTCTGCCTATTCTGCTGGCACTGGCAACCATCATTCCCGCCAATTGGCCCAGCACCTATGTGTACATGGGCATTGTGGCGGTGCTGGCCTTTATCGGCTGGGCCAGTCTGGCTCGAGTGGTACGGGGCCAGGTAATTGCCCTACGCGATACGGAGTACGTCATGGCCGCCAGGGCTTTGGGACAAAAAGACCTGACCATCATTACCCGCCACATTACCCCCAACATCAGCTCGTACCTGATTGTAGCCGCCACCCTGGCCCTGCCCGGTTACATCCTGGGCGAGAGCACCCTATCGTTCCTGGGCCTGGGGGTTAAGGAACCCATGGCCAGCTGGGGCCTATTGCTGGCCGATGCTCAGGATTTATCGGCTCTGAGCCAGTACCCCTGGCTGCTGTGGCCTGGCGCTTTTATTGTATTGTCGGTACTTTGCTACAACTTTGTGGGCGACGCGCTGCGCGATGCAGCCGATGTGCGGAGTATTGACTAAGGGGCCTTTATCCCCAGCGGCAGGTCAAGATCCCGCATAGCGGTCTGGTAGATTTCCCAGGCTTCTTTAGATAAAGAGGTTTCGAGCAAACGGGCCACAATGGTTTCATCGGTGGGCTCGAGGTGCAGCGCCCTGAGCCACGATGCAGGCTCGTTGGCAGTTAGCAAGCGGTGCAACAAATTCTCGCGGCAGGCAGACCGATAGCGCTCAAGTTCGGGGTGATCCATCCCTTCAAACGGCAGGGTGTCCTCTGGGGTGGTGCGCCACAGATCCACCCATAGCTCTGGCACGGTCACCAGGCCATAGGGTTTCAAAAAATACCCCGGAGCACGGCTGGGTCGTCCGGGTTCCAGGGTGCCCAACAGCTCCGACCACAATACCCGGAACTCCCCATCCGAGACCTCGAGGGTTTCCAGCAGGGCTTCTTTGCTCCAGTCGCGGATCAGCAGCAGGGCCAGCAGCACTCGAGTTTTTTCGCGCTTGAAGCGAGCTTCCTGGTGGCCCACCCACACCCGCAGCATGCCCCGTGCGCAAATCTCAACGCAAACGCCGGGGTGATAGGGCAGATCCAGCTTTCCAGCTTCCCACAAAAGCCTGCGGCTGCGGTGGGCAGGCGGTGCAAACAGCGTAGCGTCAAGCAAAAAGGGATAGCGTTCCAGCAACCCGCCCGTATCGGACTGCCAGTGGGCGTTTTCGGCCAGAGCCAGCAAGAAGGGGTCGTCCACTCCAGCGAGTGCGGGCAACACGAAGGGCTGGCCCCGGCGCAGGTGAGCCTGGGCCGACATCAGGGTCATGAAGGCTTCTACCCAGGCGTCTCCCGACTCACGGGCATACCGAACCATATCGCCAAAAGCCTTGCTTTCTCCCAGGGCTGCAAGCCCTCCCAGCGGCTCAACCTTGAGCCGGGCAGGGCCACCCCGCGACAGCGACAGCGAGCGGCTATAGGCCTCTCTGGCCTCCTGCCAGCGGTTCTGTGCCAGCAGAGCGTGCCCCAGCCGGGCCTCGGCCAGGGCCACCACAAACGGACTACCCAGGGTCTCCCCTTCGCGTCGCCCTCGTTGTGCTACGGTTTCAGCCACCCTGGCATCACCGGCTACCGCTTCCAACAACGCAAGCAACAAGGTTCCTTCACGGTGATTTTGTGGTGCGCGGGCGGTGGTTGCGGTCTTTATTTGCCGCAACTCGGTCAATGCCCGCTCAGGCTGCCCACTACGCAACCAGACCCTGGGACCATCCAGTCCAAGCGCAACCGCCTCTTCCACCCTTCCCGCATTGAGTAAATTTTCGGCCCATAGCCGGGCTACTTCCTCGGGATAGCGTGCTCGAGCCGCTACCAGGTAGCCCTGGGCTCTAGCAGGTTCAACCGTATCCAGGTACAGTCGTGACAAACCCAACAAAGCCCGTTCTAAACCTTGTTGCAGCGCAATCTGATAGACTTGCTCGGCTTCGGTGTAGCGCCCCGCCTGGCGCAAACCTTCACCCTGCAAGAAGCGCAACCCTGGGCGGGCATGCAGCATGGTATCGGGCAAGCGCTCGAGCATCGCCAGTACGGTATAGGTCAGCCCCCTGCAAAGCCAGTCTTCCCCCTTGCTCAGTACCAGGTCAGCCGCATGGCCAAGACGCCCCGCTTCCAGCAGATACCCCGCGGCCTGCACATCTTCGCCCCGCTGCAACACGGCATCTGCCGCTCTGGACAGCAAGTTTCGCACTTCCCCCGGCTCTAACAACGACATCAATGCCTGCCGAACCAGCGGGTGAAACCGAATGTGTCCCCCTACGTTTTCGAGAAGTAAGTCTGGAGCGTAGCGCTCGAGCAGGCCCCTATCGCCCACCCACCCGGCCTCCTCGGGCCCCAGCTCGCCCAGCACGCTGGCCCGGGCTGCCAGTTGCAGCACGCCCTCCGGCAGCGCAGGCACCAGGTAGGCCAGCAACCCGGAAGGGTCGGGATGGTCGTAGAAGGCTTGTTCTGGCTTGGCGCCCCGCTGCATGGCCCGCAACAACAGCCGCAGGCCCAGGGGCCAGCCCCGTACCAGACTGTGGGCCTGTTCCACCTCAAAGGCTGGCAGTTCGGGTGCAATAGCCTCGGCGAGTTGCAGCGCCTCCCCGGCATCAAAGGCCAGGTCGTTCTCTCCAAGTACCCGTCCAAGTACCTCCCAGGGGGCCGCCCGCCGGGTCAGTACCGCTATGCGCAACCCCGGAACCGGCGTCAGGGTGCGCAACAAGGCCGCTGCCTCGCGGCTGCCAGCCCGCTGGGCTTCGTCCAGCACCAGTAAGTGTGGGGGCAGGTCAGCCAGCGCTTCCACGAAAGCCTCGCCGGCACTGGCCCAGGCGCCCCGCTCGAGGGCGCCCGCGACCGCCTCCAGACCCTGACCCAGACGTGGGGTGTAGGCTTCTACCAGATGCCAGCCCAGCACCACCGGGTCGGAACAGTCCTCCCCCAGGGTGATCCAGACCGCAGGCCAGGAGGCCAGGAGCGTTGACTTGCCATAACCGGCTCCCGCCGCCAGCACCAGCACGGGGCTTTTGGCGTAGCCCTGGTGCAAGACCTCGAGTAGCCGCACCCGCTCCACCTCCCGCGCCGTACGGGGCGGAAGCAGACGGCTTTTGGGTACCTGGTAAGGCATTGGCCTTAGTTTAGAGCACTCGTCCCTCGGCTTGGTGAAGCAAGCGACTACCAGAAACCAGGGGCAATGTGTCCCCGCAAAAAAGACTAAAGTGAAACCAGGATTTACTCAGGAGGCCAGAATGCGTCAGTCCATAACTCTAGATGGCAACGAGGCGGTAGCCAGGGTAGCCCACCGGCTCAATGAGGTCATCGCCATCTACCCCATCACACCATCCTCGCCCATGGGCGAGTTCGCCGATCAGTGGAGCGCCCTGCGCACCCCCAACTTATGGGGCACGATACCTTTTGTCCAGGAAATGCAGTCTGAAGGGGGGGCTGCTGGGGTCGTGCACGGCGCATTACAGACCGGTGCCCTTACCACCACTTTTACCGCCAGCCAGGGCCTGCTGCTGATGATCCCCAATATGTACAAAATTGCAGGGGAGCTGACCAGTACGGTCTTTCATATTGCCGCACGCTCCCTCGCCACCCAGGGATTGTCCATTTTTGGCGACCATTCCGACGTAATGGCCACGCGGGCGACCGGTTGGGCCATGCTATTTGCCGGATCGGTGCAGGAGGCCCAGGATTTCGCCCTGATCGCCCAGGCCAGCACCTTGAAAAGCCGGGTTCCCTTTTTGCACATCATGGACGGGTTCCGCACCTCCCACGAGGTTCTGGAAATTGAGTCTCTGGATGATGAAGACCTCCGCGCCCTGATGGATGATGAACTGATCCGCGCTCACCGGGCCAGGGCCCTCACGCCCGACCGGCCCGTGATGCGGGGCACAGCGCAGAATCCCGATGTGTATTTCCAGGCTCGAGAAACCGTCAATCCCTATTACGAGAAGGTTCCGACCATCGTACAAGGATACATGGACAGGTTCGCCGAGCGCACCGGACGGCCGTACCGGCTGTTCGAGTATTTCGGTGCGCCGGATGCCGAGCGGGTGGTGGTCTTGATGGGTTCTGGGGCCGAAGCAGCCCACGAAACCGTGGAATACCAGCAGGCCCAGGGAGAGAAGGTGGGAGTAGTCAAGGTACGGCTCTACCGTCCTTTCAGTGTTGAAGCCTTCCTCAGCGCTTTGCCAGCCAGCGTGCGGGTAGTCGCCGTGCTGGATCGCACCAAGGAACCCGGCAGCGCAGGAGAGCCGTTATATCAGGATGTAGTTACGGCGGTGGCCGAGGGGATGCCCGAGACGCGCCCAAAAGTGATTGGGGGGCGGTATGGGCTATCCTCCAAAGAGTTCACTCCAGCCATGCTGGTCGGGCTTTTTGAAGAGATGAAAAAGCCCTCACCCAAGAACCACTTCACCCTCGGTATCCAGGACGATGTTTCCCATACCAGCCTGCCCTACGACCCCAGCCTCTGTATTGAACCCCCGGAGGTCAAGCGTTCGGTTTTCTGGGGCCTGGGTTCGGATGGAACGGTGGGGGCCAACAAAAACTCGATCAAGATTATCGGCGAGGAGACCGATTTCTTCGCCCAGGGCTATTTCGTTTACGACTCCAAAAAGGCTGGGGCCCGCACTATCAGCCATCTGCGCTTTGGCCCCCGGCCCATCCGCAGCACCTATTTGATTGCAAAGGCCGATTTTGTGGCCGTGCACCAGTTCGGGTTTTTCGAGCGCTACGATGTACTGGGAACGGCCCAGGACGGCGCCACCCTGCTCATTAACAGCCCCTACAGCCCCGCCGAGACCTGGAGTTACCTGCCCAATGAGGTACAGGCCCAGATTATCCAGAAGAAACTGTCGGTTTATGCCATCAACGGGTATAAGGTCGCCCGGGATGTGGGGCTGGGCAACCTGATGAACACCGTGATGCAGGTCTGCTTCTTCGCCATTTCCGGGGTGTTGCCCCGCGAGGAAGCCATTGGTCGGATTAAAGAGGCCATCCGCAAGACCTATGGCAAACGGGGTGAGGCCGTGGTACGCAAAAATTTTGCCGCTGTGGATGCCGCCCTGGCGCACCTGCACCCGGTGGAAGTTCCGTCATCCCCCAGCAACCCCTTGCACCTACCCCCGGTGGTCTCGCCCCTGGCCCCCGAGTTCGTGCAGTCGGTCACCGCGCCCATGCTGGCGGGTAAGGGAGATGCACTTCCGGTGAGTCTGCTTCCTGCCGATGGCACCTACCCCACCGGCACCAGCCAGTGGGAGAAGCGCAACATCGCTCAGGAGGTTCCGGTCTGGGATCCGGCAGTCTGCATCCAGTGCGGCAAGTGTGTGCTGGTCTGTCCGCACTCGGTGATCCGGGCCAAGATTGCCACGCCCGCCGATTACGCTACTGCCCCAGCGGGCTTCCAGACTGCAGGGGCCAGATGGAAGGGCCTGGAAGACCAGCTCTACACCCTGCAGGTGGCCGTAGAGGACTGTACGGGTTGTACGCTTTGTGTAGAGGTCTGTCCGGCCAAAAACAAAAGCCAGGTGGGGCGCAAGGCCATCAACATGGAACCGCAACTTCCCTTGCGGGAACAGGGCCGCCAGCACTGGGAGTTCTTTTTGAATCTACCCGAGTTTCCACGCCGCGATGGCCTCAACTTTAATAACGTCAAGAACGTGCAGTTGCTGCAACCCCTGTTCGAGTTCTCGGGAGCCTGTGCAGGCTGCGGAGAGACCCCCTACCTGAAGCTCTTGAGCCAGCTGTTCGGAGACCGCAGCGTGATTGCCAATGCCACCGGGTGCTCGAGCATCTACGGGGGCAACCTCCCCACCACTCCCTGGAGCAAGAACTCGGAGGGTCGCGGCCCGGCCTGGAGCAACTCTCTCTTCGAGGACAACGCCGAGTTTGGCCTGGGGATGCGCCTGAGCCTGGACAAGCAGAACCAGTACGCCCTCGAGCTTCTGACCCGGCTACACCAGGAGGTCGGGGCCGAGCTGGCCGAAGCCCTGCTCAATGCCGACCAGACCGACGAGGCCGGCATCGCAGCCCAGCGCGAGCGGGTTGCACTGCTAAAAGACCGATTGCAAGGCCTGCAACACCCCCGCGCCCGTGACTTGCTGAGCCTGGCCGATGTGCTGGTACGCAAATCGGTCTGGATAGTCGGCGGCGATGGCTGGGCCTACGATATTGGTTTTGGCGGGCTGGATCATGTGCTGGCCACCGGCCACAACATCAAGCTGCTGGTACTCGATACCGAGGTCTACTCCAACACCGGCGGGCAGTCCTCCAAAGCCACCTCGCTGGGGGCAGTGGCCAAGTTCGCCTCGAGCGGCAAAACCACCCCCAAAAAAGACCTGGGTCGCACCGCCATGAGCTATGGCTACGTGTACGTTGCCCAGGTTGCCATGGGAGCCAACGATGCCCAGACCGTGAAGGCTTTTTTGGAGGCCGAGAGTTTCCAGGGCCCGGCCCTGATTATCGCCTACAGCCACTGCATAGCGCACGGTATTGATATGGCCAAGGGCCTCGAGCAGCAGAGGCTGGCGGCTGAGTCGGCGTACTGGCCACTCTACCGCTACGACCCTCGCCTCAAGGCCGATGGCAGAAATCCCTTCCAGCTTGACTCGAAGCCCCCCAGGATTGGCTTCAAAGAGTATGCCCTCCACGAAAACCGCTACCGCATGCTGCGGCAGATCAACCCCATGGAAGCCGAGCATCTGTTCCGGGTAGCCCAGGACAGCATTATCGCCCGATGGAAGGATTACGAACAGATGGCCAGGGCTGTAGAGACTACCGAAAAACCCGCAACACCTGCTGCCGCAGGGGAGGAAGCGGCGAAGCTCGCAACACCTGCTGCCGCACGGGAGGAAGCCAGATGACACCTGACCTCAGTACCAGCTATCTCGGCCTGAAGCTAGAACACCCCGTGGTGGCCTCGGCCTCGCCCCTTTCCTATACCCTGGACGGTATCCGCGAGCTCGAGGACGCCGGTGCGGCGGCGGTGGTGATGTACTCGCTTTTTGAGGAGCAGATCGAGCAAGAGAGCCATGCACTGCACCACTACCTCGAGTATGGCACCCACAGTTATGCTGAAGCGCTGGATTACTTCCCGGAACCACAAGAGTTTAATGTGGGGCCCGATCAGTATCTGGAGCTTATTCGCCGTGGCAAAGAAGCGGTTCGAATCCCCCTGGTTGGTAGCCTGAACGGCGTCTCCCCTGGGGGATGGACCGAGTACGCCCGGCTCATGGAAGAGGCTGGCGCCGATGCCCTCGAGCTAAACCTGTACTACCTTCCCACCGACCCTGGCATGACTGGCCTCGAGGTCGAGGAAATGTACCTGGATGTGGTTCGAGACGTGAGTCAGAGCATTTCGATCCCCATTGCGGTGAAGGTCGGGCCTTACTTCAGCAACTTCACCCACATGGCCGCTCGTTTTGTCCAGGCTGGGGCCTCGGGGCTGGTCTTGTTCAACCGCTTTTATCAGCCTGACCTAGACCTGGATCGCCTCGAAATTACACCCAACCTGGTACTGAGCCGTGCCGACGAGCTGCGCCTGCCCTTAACCTGGGTGGCCATCCTGTACGGGCGTATCCAGGCCGATCTCGCCATCACCACCGGGGTACACTCGCACCTCGAGGTGCTCAAGGGCATGATGGCCGGGGCCAGGGTGGCCATGATGGCCTCAGAGCTGCTCAAAAACGGGGTCGAGCGCATCGGTGAAACGGTTCAAGAACTGCAAACCTGGATGCTGGAACACGAGTACGAATCCATCCAGCAGATGCAGGGCAGCATGAGCCAGATTCACGTCGCCAACCCCGATGCTTTCGAGCGCGGCAACTACATGAAGGTACTCCGTTCCTGGCGGCCTGATCCGACCGGGATGCTGATCAGGTGAACTGACCGATAGCCTGGTAACAGGATTTTTGTTCTCCCCTCGACCCCATACCCAGAGTCGAAGGTCAAAAACTAAATGTCAGAAACCCTTGTTAAGGCACCGGTGGTCTCGATAGTTGATTAGCAGTCTCAATCCCGGTAGTCTCCGCAGAGATTTGGGCCTGGCATCGGGTTGTGGAGTCCCGCAGGTAGCAGTCTCAATCTGGCGTATCTTAGGTTCACCGGCCCCAGGCCGACCAACGACCTGAAACCAGCAACATTTTTGTGATGTGAGCATTAGCACATTGAACCCGGTGACTGAGTACCGGCAGGCAGTGTGTAACAAGGTTGTAACAAACCCTGGGTAAACTCTCCTCCATCAAGTCTTGGGGTTCGAGATGGCATACCTACGGGGCCTAGGGGTTTATCTACCCATTGCGCGCATGACCAGCGGCGAGATCGCTGCGGCCAGCGGGCTGCCGGAGTGGGTGGTGCGCGATAAGCTGGGCATTTATCAGAAGCCCGTTCCGGGCGCCGAAGATCATCCAGCCCGTATGGGTGGCTGGGCCGCTGAGCAGGCTCTGGCTGATGGTCGGATCGAAGCCTCGGCGGTAGACGTGGTCATGAGTATCACCGACGAACACAAAGAATATCCGGTCTGGACCAGCGCCCCCCTCATTGCCCAGATGGTAGAGGCGCACAGCGCCTGGTGCTTCGACCTCAACCAGAAGTGCGCCACCTTCGTGACGGCCCTGGCAGTAGCGGAAGGCCTCTTTGCCAGCCGCCCGGAGGTGCACACGATTCTGATTGCCGGCGGCTACCGTAACGGCGACCTGATTGACTACCGAGATGAAGCCGTGCGGTTCATGTACGACCTTGCAGCAGGTGGGGGCGCCGCCGTGCTCACCCGCAATGGGCCAGGTCTGAAGCTGCTGTCCAGCCAGCTCAAGACCGATGCGGTTTTAGCCAGTACGGTGCGGGTTCCGGTGGGAGGCACAGTAGCCCCGCTCAACCGCTCCAATACTGACCAGTACAAGCTCCGCGTGGCCGAACCGGAATTGATGAAATCGCGGCTCGAGCAAACCTCGATGCCAGGTTTTATGGAGGTTATCCATGGGGCCTTGCAGCAAGCAGGCTACACCGCGGCCGACCTGGATTATCTGGCCCTGCTACACATGAAACCTTCCGCCCATAAAGCAGTGCTGGATGGCCTGGGGCTCTCGGAAGAACGATCCATTTACCTTTCGGATTACGGGCATCTGGGCCAGATTGACCCCATCCTCTCGATTCAACTGGCGAAGCAAACCGGTAAGATTGGCCCCGACAGCATTATCGCGCTGGCAGCGGCGGGGGTGGGGTATCACTGGGGTGCGGCAGTTTTACGCTGGGAAGAAGTGGAGACGGAGGGGGTATGGAGCTAAACCCCAACTGGCTGGCCCGCCTGGCGGAATACCACCCAGACCGCCCAGCAGTTCTTTGGCGTGGGCGCTGGATCAGCTATGCCGATCTCTACCAGCGCGCAGTACGGGCAGCCCAGTCGCTGGCGGGTCTGGGAATTCAACCTGGAAGCCGGGTAGGGGTCTTGAGCCTCAACCACATCGGCTACCTTGATCTCTATTTTGCTGCGCCGCTGCTGGGATTCATCCCCACGTTGTTCAACCACCGCCTGAGCGAGGCCGAACTCCAGAATCTGGTTGAATACACCAGACCAGAGGTATGGTTCTACGGCGAAGATTTTTCTGAGCAGTCCCGCAAGTTGCATCGCTCTTCATACCCCCTCGAGTCCCTGCAAACCCTTCCGGCCCAGCCGCTTCAAGCCTACCAGGCGAGGCTCGAGGACACCGCTCTGATCCTGTTCACTGGCGGCACTACTGGACTGCCCAGAGGAGCCCAGATTCCCTACCGCCAACTGCTGACCAACGCCTTCCAGACCTGCATGAGCTGGGGTCTGCAACCCCAGGATCGCTACATTGTTGCAACCCCCATGTTCCATGCAGCCCTCAACGCCCTCTGCACCCCGCTGCTCTATCTGGGCGGCAGCGTAATCCTCCAGGAAAAATTTGACCCCGCCGAATACCTCCGCTGGGTCACAGAGCATCAGGTCAGCCTGCTGTTCCTGGTGCCCACCATGTACCAGATGCTGGCCCAGCACGCCGATTTTGCCTCAGCCAGCCTTCGCGGTGTGCGCTGGGCCGTCTCGGGCGGGGCACCCTGCCCGGCCCCGGTGCGTCAGGCCTTCAAAACCAAACAGGTTCGCTTTAAGCAGGGTTACGGCCTGACCGAGTGCGGCGTGAACTGCTTCACACTGGACTTGGATGAAGCCGAGCAATTTCCCGAATCGGTAGGGCGCCCCATGCCCCATCTTTGGGCCCGGTTAGTGGATGCCCAAGGAGCAGAAGTTCAACAAGAAGGCGAGCTTTGGTTGGGAGGGCCGGTGGTCATGTCGGGTTACTACCGGCAACCGGGCGACACCACCGAGGCACTGGTAGAGCATGAAGGTCGAGTCTGGCTTCGTACTGGCGATCTGGCCCAGCGCGACGAGGCCGGACGCTATTACATTGTGGGGCGGGCCAAGGAGATGTTCATCTCCGGTGGTGAGAACGTTTACCCCATCGAAATTGAACGCGCTCTCTACGATCACCCCGCGGTACTGGAGTGCGCCGTGGCAGGGGTGCCCGATGCAAGGTGGGGTGAGGTGGGAATGGCCGCCATCGTGCTGAGGAGTCCGGCCAGCGAGGAGGATTTCCGCATCTTTTTAAAGAGCAGGCTGGCGGGGTACAAGGTTCCCAAACACTTTTTGTTTCCCCTCGAGCTGCCCAAAAGCGGCCCCGGCAAAATCCTCAAGACCGAGCTGGTAGCACGTTTCAGGGAGCAGCATGCCTAAAATTTCCATCAACGGAACCGAGCTGTACTACCAGATAGACGGTTCTGCCCCCGGACGAAATCTGGTGCTGGTTCTTGCCAACGGCATCTTTCAGCGCACCGAGGCCTGGGAGCCGCTAATGCCGTTCTTGCAAGGCTTCACGGTACTTCGCTACGACATGCGGGGGCAGGGCCAGAGCGCAGTAGCCGAGGGAGCCTATACCCCTGAACTCCACGCCGATGATTTACAGATGCTCCTGCAAGCACTGGGTATTGAAGACTATCACCTGTTAGGGCTTTCCAATGGGGGTATCGTCGCTCAAATTCACGCTACCCGAAGACCCAGGGGCCTACAGAAGTTGATTCTGCTCTGTACCACACCTCGAGTGGATCCCTTAATCCGGGCTAAAGTTGCAAGCTGGCAGCGGGCTCTGGAATGGGGTGGAACCAGAGTCCGCCTTCAAATTGCCCTGCCCTGGATCTGGGGTCGGGCCTTTCTGGAAGCTCACCCCGAAATCGATTCGCCCGCAGCGCTGGATCAGATGTACGTTATGTCTCCCACAGTGGAAGCCCAGCAAAATCTGATGACTGGCTTCCTAACCCTGGACGATCTGCGGCCCCAGCTTGGCGCCATCCATGCGCCCACCCTGGTGCTTTCCGGTGAGGAGGATCTTCTTTTCCCGCCCCACTACAGCCAGGAGATTGCAGACGCTATACCCAGGGCTGTACACCGTGTGCTGCCCAGAGTGGGGCACGTCGCCGCCCTGGAGAACCCAACCCTTCTAATGCAAGAAATCAAGTCCTTTTTGGAGGTAACGGCATGAAGTTCACAGTCGGTGATTCGGCCAGCTACAGCCAGACCCTCAGCGAGGCCAGCATTGCTCTGTTTATTGGCGCAGTGGGAGATACCAACCCCTTGCATGTAGATGCGGAGTTTGCCCGCAAGAGCCGTTTCGGCCAGCGTATCGCCCAGGGAATTCTGGTCGCAGGGCTGATCTCGACCGCCATCGGAACCCGGCTGCCGGGGGTGGGGGCGGTTTATCTGGGTCAGAGCCTGAAGTTTCTACGGCCCACCTTCATTGGCGACACCATCACCGCAACCATCACGGTCAAAGCCATCCGCGAGGATAAGCCCATCCTGACGCTGGAAACCGTGTGCACCAACCAGCACGCTGAGCGGGTCATCGAAG
>NZ_CALMCQ010000358.1 GCF_937863175.1 uncultured Meiothermus sp.
TCCCAAAGGGATTACGGAACAGCACAGTAATGGCATACCAGTCAGCCAAGCCGCTGGAGGCCCGAATCCGCGAGGGCTTTATCCTGGACCCGCTACCGGGCAGCATCTTCCGGGTGGACAAGACCCGGGTGGTGCTGCAAACCCCCTACGGCCTCGAGACCCGTTTGACCCTGAACGGCGAGGCGGTGGACTCCAAAAACCTGGGCCGGGCCACCTACGATAGCGGCGCCGGCATCCAGCGCCTCGAGTACTATGGCCTGCCGCTGCAACCGGGCCGCAACCTGATCAAGGTACAGACCGCCGCCGGTTCCGACCGGGTAGAGGTCTTCCTGGTGGGCAGCCCGACCCGGCTGGAAGTGCGTCCGCTGCGCTTGCTGGCCGATGGTCGTACCCCGCTTGAGCTCGAGGTGCGGGCGCTGGATGCCCTGGGCCTGCCCTCCGGGTTTGGCGCCCTCACGGTGGAGACCTCGGGTGAACCGCTCGAGGCCGATGCCTTCCCGCTGTTGTCGGGCTACCAGTTGCTGCTGCGAGATGGGGTGGCCCTCCTGCGGCTACAGCCCATCGCCACCCCCACCACCCTGCGCCTGCGACTGGCCACCGGCGAACTACAGGGCCAGGCCGAGTTCTTTGTGCTGGGCCGCCAGAACCGGCTGTGGCAGTTCCAGGGCAGCGTGGGAGTCCGCTTTGGCGAGAGCATCCAGGGGTTCGGCCTGGGGCGCGGCTATCTGGAGGGCCCTTTAGGCGATGGAATCCTGCGGGCCGCGCTGGACGGTTCGCTCCGATTTAATCAAGGCCAGCCCCAGGTAGAAACGGGCCTGCGCGAACAGCCCGACCCCACCGGGCGTTTCCCCCTGACCGGCTCGGGCAACGAAACCCAGCTCCCTTTGCGCTCGGACGACCCCGTCGCAGTGCGCTACGACCAGGAAGGCTTCAGTCTGGGCTACCTGGCCGACCCGTTGAGGGTCTTCGGGGTGAGTGGGCTGCCCCAGGGAACCGCCCTGCGCCTCGAGACCCGGGATGATTTAGCAGTGCAGGGTTTTGTCGGCTGGCTACCTGTTAGCACCTGGACGGACCTGATTCAGCCCGATGGCACCCGCTTCTACCGGCTGTCTGGCCCTGCTGAGCCCGGCAGCGAGCAGGTGGTGCTGCTGGTGGGAGCCCGCGAGACCCGCCTCGAGCCTCTGAAAGACTACGTGCTGGATGCTTTTAGCGGCATCCTGACCCTGGCCCAGCCACTCTGGCCCAGTGCCCCAGACTTTCAGCCGGTGCGCCTGCGGGTAACCTACGCTCCGCAGAACAGCCTGCGCGAGCTGGGTTATGGAGCGGGACTCCGCTGGAGGTTCGGCAATTTCAGCATTGGTTCGGGAGCTGCCCTCCTGCCCGGCCTGGGCTGGCGCTACGGGGCCGAGGCCGCCTACCAGATGCCGGGTTTTGGCCTCAAAGCCAGCTATAGCCGGGGCGGCGGCGAGCGGTTTGGCCTCGAGTTGAGCGGCGGCAGCGGTGCACTGGAGTCCAGAGCCAACCTGGTCTACGAGGGCCGGCTGCAGGGCCAGGCTCAGGTGAGCTACAGCCTCAACGAAGCCGACAGGGTCTCCCTCGAGCACCAGGCCAGCGATGCCAACCGCAGTGGACTGCTCTACACCCGCCGCCTGAACCCCACCTTCTCGATAGGGGGCGGGCTGGGCTACACCTGGGAAACCGCTTCGCTGGCGGGCCTGGGGCGGCTGGGCCTGAGCGGGGGCGCCCTGAATACCGAGCTAACCCACTCACAACCTTTCAGCCTCATGCAGAGTGCTTCAACCCGCCTCAAAAGTACCTACGCCTTCGACGCCAACCTCAGCGCCGAGGCCGATCTGACCCAGACCTGGGGGGCAGGGTTCTCGGGCAGCGTTGGACTGAGGCAAAAACTCGAGGCCGCCAGTCTCTCGCTCTCCTACCAGCTACCGGGCGCGGCGGGTGAGGGCAACCGGGCCCGGTTTGGCCTCGAGGCCCCCCTCCCCCTTTCCGATCGCTGGAGCCTGAACGCCAGCGCGGGCTACGAACGCAGCCTGACCACGGGCAGTGACCAGCTGGCTGTTGGCATGGCCCTGCGCTACCAGGCCGACCATTTCTCCGCCACCCTGGGGGGTGAGACTGCCTGGATAACCGGACAGCCCAAGGTAGTGCTGCGGGCGGGAGCCACCGGACAGCTCGACGCCCAGCAGACCCTTTCGCTGGACGCCAACTACCAGCTTCTGCCCGTCGCCGAGGGTCGCTTCACCCTGGCCTACGCCCTGCGCGGGCGCGATGTATCTCTGCTCACCTACCACCGCCTCAGCAGCGTGGGCGAGCGCGTCTTCGAAGGGGCTCTCGCGACCAGCTACCACCCCAGTCTGCACTTCCAGCTCCGGCCCAGCCTGGCCTACCGCCTGCGGCTCGACGACCCGACCGGCAACACCTACCAGTTTGGTCTGGGGGTCAACCACTACTTCACCGACTGGCTTGGACTGGGGGCCGCAGCCTACCATCAATTGCAGCCCGGAACCCATAGCAGCGCGACCGCCTTCTCGCTCGAGGCCAGCTTCCGCCTGGTAGAAGGGCTGTGGTTCAATGCAGGCTATACCTTTGGCGGCTTTGCGGGCCTGACCCCCGATACCGCCCCAGGGTTTTATATGCGGCTGGACATTCTGGGAGGGGGCCGATGAACGCCATGCGATACATTTTCGTCAACCTCCTTGTAGTTGCATTCATAAGCTCAACCGCCTTGGCCCAGACCAATCTTTGTAGCAACGCAGGTGGTACCCGCAGCAGCAACCTGTTCGCCCTCAATGGTACTTTCGGAACGGCTCCTGCCGGAACCCAGCCCCCCACCCTCACCAGCAGTTCCAACCCCACACCCACCATTCGTCCTTTACGCTATGCGCTGAGCGCAGTACCCGGCATCAGCGCTGGCGTGGATGCGGAGGGCCGCCCCATCGGCACCACCACCTACATCCTCAACAACCGCAACTCGGTTAACTTCCCCAGCAACTACAGTCCCGAGGACGGCGAGTACGAAATCACCAACAGCACCTACAGCCGCCAGGATGGAGCCTGGCACCGCTTTATCGGAGGTCGCAACGGCGGGGGCGAACGCGACCTGTTCATGTTCATCAATGCCGCACAGACGCCCGGTATTTTCTACGAGCAAACCCTCACGGTCGTGCCCAATACCAACTACGAGTTCAGCATCTCGGTGATCAACCTGATCGCCAACAACGCCTCTATCCTGCCCAACCTCAACCTGGAAATTGACCGCCGGGGTGTGGACGACAACAACAACGGAACCGTAGACGAAGCAGGCGAAAGCCAAGTAATTGCCCTCACCGGCAACATCCCCAACAGCAGCACCCCAATCTGGCGCGAGTATGGCGGTGTAATCAACTCGGGTGCCTCCAACCGCATCATTGTGCGCTTCCGCAACAACGCACCCGGCGGCGGCGGCAACGACCTGGCCATTGACAACCTTCAGTTCACTAGCTGTACAGGTCTGGCAACAGGCAATATTTCCGGCACCATCTATTTCGATGCGAACTCAAACAATTCACTGGACAGCGGTGAAGCTCTGGGCAACAACATTGCAGTTGAATTGGTAGGACGTGATAGCAACAATAACCCTTTGGTTGTCGCTACCGCACAAACGGTAAATGGGGTTTATAACTTCACCAACGTTCCTGCTGGCACCTACACCATTCGGGTTCCACTCAACGAACCTCAACTCAACGCAGCAACCCCGCGCAACCCCAGCGCTACTTCTGGTGGATATGTGGTGCGTAACAACGTGCAATTGACTGTGAATGGCAACGTAATCAACCAAAATTTTGGTTTCGGCTTGCCTCCCATCTCGGTAAGCAAAACGGCCAATGCCGACTCAAACACCAACGCCATCGGGAATGTCATCGCCACGGCCAGCGTAGGTCAGACTTTTCAATACACCTTCCGGATCACCAACAATACCGGTATTGACCTGAGCAGTACCTTACTTCGGTTGATTGATGCCTTGCCCCCTGGCCTCAGCTATGTGACTGGCTCACTTCAGATGGCGGTGGTTACCACCGGCAGCCCCACGTTTAGCAACGTTAACGATGGCGGCAGCTACCCATTTGCCGAACCCAACGGGCGGGCCTTAGGGCGCAACGTGGGCACAAGTACCAGTAGTTTCAACAACGGCAGCCTTAGTAACAGCGAGACCCTGATCGTTCGCTTCCGAGTCACCGTACAGAGCAACCCACCGGCAACCCTCTCCAACCAGGGCCGCATCACCTACACCACCAGTTCGGTGGCTCGGACAGTATTGACCGACGACCCCGGTGTGGTGGGCCTGGCCGACCCAACCATAACCCGCATCGGAGCCAATCTGGTAGTGACCAAGATTGCCTCGGTCACCAGCACCAGCCCGGGCTCAACTTTTACCTACTCCATTCAGATTACAAACAATGGTGCGGTAGCGACCAACAATGCCACCCTTCAAGATGTGTTACCCATCGGCCTAAGCTACATCAGCAATACCGCTGAAGCAGCTATGGGAACCAACCCCACTTCCTTCACCAGCCTGAATGCAACCACCTATCCTTTTAGCTCTGCTAGAGCAATTGGCAACAACGTTGGCGTAGGTGGATTTAATAACAATACCCTTGGTGCGGGTCAGACTCTTACGATCCGCTTCCAGGTACAGGTTGCCATTAGCCCGGTGCCTCCTAACAGTCTTTCAAACCAAGCTTCTATAACGTTCAGCTACTCGGGTGGCTCGAGTACAAATGTGCTTAGCGATGATCCAACAATTGTAGGCTTGTCTGACCCAACCATCACTCCAGTGCTCTACCCCGACCTGACCCTCAGCAAAACCCATAGCGGCAACTTTGTGCGCGGTTCCACTGGGGTCTACACCCTCGAGGTCAACAACACAGGACAGGCTGCCACTGCGGGAACCATCACCGTAACCGACACTCTCCCGGTGGGCCTGACCTTTGCTTCGGCAACTGGCTGGAGTTGCTCGGTCACAACCGCTGGGCCTCCGCAAGTGGTGATTTGTACCAGCACAGCCAGCATTCCAGCCGGGGGCAGCACCAGCTTTCCCCTTAGCGTGAACGTAGCACAAAACGCAGCGGCCAACCTCACCAATACTGCAACAGTATCGGGTGGAGCGGAAGCCAATACCAGCAACAACAATGCCAGCGACCCCACCACCCTCGAGTCACAGGCCGATGTGCAAATGGTGAGCAAAACCGTCAACAACGCAACCCCAGCCCAGGGAAGCAATGTGACCTTTACCCTGACGGTGCGCAACAACGGCCCTTCAAATGCAACCGGGGTACAGGTCAGCGATGTGTTGCCCGCGGGGTTGAGCTTTGTCTCGAGCGCCCCTTCACAGGGCAGCTATGTGGCTGGAACCGGGCTCTGGACGGTGGGCAGCCTGAGTGCTGGGGCCAGTGCCACCCTGCAAATCACCGCCACCGCCACCCAGACAGGCAGCCTCACCACCATCGCCAGCAACACCGCCCAGACCGAACCCGACCCCGACCCAGGCCACAACCAAGCCCAAGTCTCCATCAACGTGACCCCCCTGGGGGTCACGGTCTCGG
>NZ_CALMCQ010000359.1 GCF_937863175.1 uncultured Meiothermus sp.
GCACAATCTGAGGCAGGTGGCTTAACCTCGACTGAACTAAACCGGGGCAATATCAGACCAAGCCCGGGGTTTGTGCAGATCTTCAGGATCAATTGCCCACAAGCCCTATAAAACCTTCCGGACTCTCACCCCAGCTGCTCCATCAGCCAAGGCAAGAGGTCCGTCAGGGTCTGCATGTCAGGAACCGGGTGTGCCTGGGGGCCGTAGATAATAAGGGGCACGGGGTTGTAGGTGTGCTGGGTATGCCAGGGTTCTTCGGCATTGCCGTGGTCGGAGGTGAGGATAAGAGTCGCCTGTGGGCTTGCGTTTAGGAAGCCCTCGAGGAAACGATCCAGCTCTACAAAGCGCTCATCCAGCTTTTCCGGCAGACGATGGGCTGTGTAATCCAAAGCCCAGTTTTCCAGGATGGTCAGGTCTTGCTGCTGGGCAGTCTGGGCAAAGCGCTGGCCCGCCTTCTCGGGTTCAGGCCAGTAAGCAGGCAAGAGGGCATGGGGGTGCTCCAGGGGCAGGAGCTCGAGTCCAGCCATCTGAGCAGCAAAGCCGAAGGCCGAAAGCAGATTGCGGCGGCTGTCCGTCACCCTTTTCAGGTAGTCCTGCCGGTAGCCGTTGGCATGCAAAACCCTGAGACCCCGCTGGACTGCCCAGACCTGAAGGCTATCCTGCCGCAACAACATTTGCAGCTTGCTCAGGGGGTGCGGCCCCTGGTGATATCCCAAAATTTGAGCCGCGTTGATGCCGGTCAGCAAAGCAGTCTGGCCGGTTCCCGACTGGGGCAGGCCCTCTACACTCAGCCTTGCATCCAGCACGCGATAGGCCAGTCTGGACCGGGTAAAGGGATGGCTACTGAACCCACCGCTCAAGACGCGCAAGGTGGGCAAATCCAGGCGCTGTAGGGGGCTTCTGGGATCGTTGGAGAGTCCCAAACCATCCACAAACAAGAAAGCCAGCACCAGGGCATTGTGCGCGGTAGCAAAGGAAAGGTCAAATGAAGGGGCGGATGGGAGCATGGGAGCGGGGATAGGCAGAGAGGGCTGTGGAGGCGGAAGTGCGGTTAACCTTCAACCTTCAGAGGTTCTCTGCTCCTCAACTTGCGACCTGCGCCACAGCCAGCCTGGCTTTGAAGAGCGCATGATGGTGGGCGAAAGGAGCAATACTATGCCCGTACGTTTAGCCAATGCGGTTTGGAAAGGCAGCTTGAAGGAAGGCAAAGGCCACCTGAGGCTGGAAAGCGGAGTCTATGAGGGGCCGTATACCTGGGCTTCCCGTTTTGCCAGCGGCCCTGAAACCAACCCCGAAGAACTGATCGGCGCGGCCCATGCGGGCTGCTATGCCATGTTTCTATCGGCTCTCTTGACCAACAACAATACCCCTCCCGAAGAACTCAACGCTACGGCCAAAGTCCACCTGGGAGATGGTCCTACCATCACCAAAATCGAACTCCAAATGGTTGCCAGGGTGCCCGGCATCGGCAAGGAAAGGTTTCAGGAGTTAGCCCTGGAAGCCAAGGCCAGATGCCCGGTCTCCAAAGCCCTGGCGGCGGTTCCCGAAATCAGTCTGGACGCTCAACTGGTGTAGGCAAAACCGACAAGTAAGGGCGCAGTACCCTGCGCCTTTACTTAAGTATCCATCCCACTTGAACATCCATAGCGCCAGATCCAGCCGTAGTGTTAAATAGGGGCGTGGAGCCAGACATTGACCTGATGTCGCGCCTCGCCAAGGGGGATGAGCGTGCCCTGGCAGAGCTATACCGTCGCTATAGCCCCTCGCTGTACGCACTTCTTCTGCGAATGCTCCAGAGCCGCGAGGAGGCCGAAGAGATCTTGCAAGACAGTTTTGTTCAGCTATACCGTGAAGCCGCCCGCTACCAGCTCGAGCGCGGTAGCGTAACGGCTTTTTTGTTCACCATCGGGCGGCACTTTGCCCTGTCGCGCCTGCGTAGCCGGGGTGCCAGACCCCAAAAAGTTGACGATCGCGATCTGCACAACCCCGAACAGGAGTTGGGACTGTGGCGGGAAGACGATCCCACCGACCGGATTCTGATCCGCCGGGCGCTGCACAGGCTGGAGCCCACCGACCGCAAGCTGCTGGAGGAAGCCTTTTTCGATGGCTATAGCCACAGCGAACTTGCGGAGCGCCACCACCTGCCGCTGGGTACGGTCAAGACCCGGGTGCGCCGGGCCCTGCTCAAGCTACGGGAGTATCTGGGCGGGCCGCAGACCACGGAGGAAGCATGAAAGACCTCCGCGAGTTGCTGCCCGACTACGCACTGGGCCTGCTGGAAGGCTCGGAAAAAGCCCAGCTCGAGCAGGCTTTGCAATCATCCCCCGAACTGCGCCAGGAACTGGAGGAGCTTCAGGCCGTGCTGCTGCAAATACCCCAGAGCTTGCCGCCGGAGGTTCCCTCCCCCAGCGTATGGGTCAAAATTAAGCATAAGACTATTCCGAGGCGGGATTTCTTGCGTTGGGTGGCAGCGGCTGCGGTGCTGGCGTCCCTGGGTCTGGGAGGCTGGGGCCTCGACCATTACAACCGCTACCGGACCCTGGCCGAGGAACACGCCAGGGTAGCCCGCTGGCTGGCCGACCCCGATGTCCGGTGGCGGCTGATTAAGAACGCGGAGGGCAAGTCTCTCGGAACCATGCTCTGGACAGAGGATGGGCGCTGCTTGATGATCCTGAGTGAACCCCCACCGGCTGGCAAGGTCTACCAGGCCTGGGGCCGCAAAACCGAGGGCGATCCCGTCTCGCTGGGAGTTTTCACCACCCGCGTTTTCGAAACCAGCTACGAGGGGTTTGCTTCTGTGGGCGTAAGCCTCGAGCCCCCTGGCGGTAGTCCCCAACCCACCCAGCCCCTGGGCCGGGTGCCCACCTCTTGATACCCCGCCGTGGCAGGGTCAACCGGGGCAGATATGTGCTACACCCGGTACCGCAAGCGAGCAAGCCACTTGAGGGCCTTGAGGGCCACCGTAACGGTGCGCCCGTACCAGCCCCTCGGGAGCCAGGTCGGCCCGGTGACGGGAATGAACCGCTCGATGGCGATGGTCTGTACTTCGGTGAAGCGCAAGAGTCCTTCTCTGCCGTGGCGTCGCCCCAGACCCGAGGCCTTGAAGCCCCCCATGGTCGCATCCATCGAGGCCCAGGCAGCGGCATAGCTCTCGTTGACATTAACCGTTCCAGCCTGGATACGTGAGGCCACCTCGCGCCCTTTGCGACGGTCTGTGGTCCAGACGCTGGCATTGAGACCATACTCACTTCGATTGATAGTGGTGAGCACCTGCTCGAGATCGCTAAACTTATACAAACTGACCACCGGGCCAAAGGTTTCCTCGTCATAGAGGCGCATTTCGGGTGTAACCTGGGTCAGGATGGTGGGTTCGAAAAACAGCGGCCCCAGCTCGGGCCGGGCCCTGCCCCCGGCGAGCACCCTGGCACCTTTGGCAAGGGCATCCTGTACGTGGGCCTGCACCGTGTCGAACTGCCGCTGCACGGTCAGGGAACCCATCTGCGAGCGGTGGTCGAAGGTGGCTCCCAGACGCAGGGTCGAGGCTCTTTCGGCAAAGCGCCGAGAGAATACATCGAAGACTTTTTCGTGGACGTATATGCGCTCGAGCGCAACGCAAAGCTGCCCGGCATTGGCAAACGCCCCATGAATAGCGCCATCCACGGCGGCCTCGAGGTTGGCATCCTCCAGCACCAGCATGGGGTTTTTGCCGCCGAGTTCCAGACTTACCCCAATCAGCCGCTCCCCGGCCTGCCGCGCCACCTTGCGCCCGGTGGGGGTACTGCCGGTCAGGGCGATGAAATCCGCCGAAGCCACCAGGGCCGCCCCGACTTCGCCGCCGCCGGTCACGATCTGGAAAAGATGGGGAGGCAGACCGGCCTCCACCATCAGAGCCTGAACCCACAAGGCCGTAAAGGTGGTCTGGGGATCGGGTTTGAGCACCACGGCATTGCCCGCCATCAGGGCTGGGAGCGGCTCGCTCACGGCCATGACCAGCGGATAGTTCCAGGGCGAGATCACCCCTACCACTCCCACCGGGTGGCGGTACTCCCAGGTCTGGGTCAGGCCCACAAAGGTGCCACCGGTACGCCTTGGGCGCAGCCAGCCGGGGCTTCTGGTCGCGTAATACTGGGCCACAATGGCTGAGTCGAGCAGTTCTTCTTGTGCATCGCGACGGGCTTTGCCGGTCTCGTACTGGGTCAGGTCGAGGATTTCAACCTGCCGTTCCAGCAGCAGGTCATGAAAGCGCAGCATGATGCGCGCCCGGACTCTGGCATCTACCCTGGCCCACGCAGCCTGGGCAGCCCTGGCCCGTTGTACGGCTTGCTGGGCATCCTCAGGGGTGCAGATCGGAATAGCTCCCAACACCCCACCGTCGAAGGGGGAGTACAGGGTTTGGCTGTTGCGTGCAGCGAACCGCGAAACCTGGCTGGCCAACCGCTCGAGCAGTTCGGGGGTGAACTGCGGGGCCACACGGGGGGGGTTGATGACACTGAGTCGTCCGGTCTCGATCATGCTTAAGTCCATGGTGCCTTGAAGCGGAAAGACCGTCAAGCGCGGAGGGCCTCTGGGGTGAGTTTAGTCCCGGCCAGGCTCTCATCCTGCAACGGTATGAGCCGTTAATCCTCGCTGCTCCTCATTCAACAAGCCTTGCTCCAGGGGCGGAAGCCGCAGAGAACCTGCCCAAACCCTCTTAGAGGTACCCCGGTCGCTTGGCCGGAGGTTCGAGTCTCAACCGAATCAATAGAGTATATGTAAAAGCGTTTCCATGCTGACCAGCACTACAAGAACAGGCCTCGAGGGTCTTACCTAAACCGGCTCCCAGGTATATGCTAGGGGCGTTCGAAAGGGTCATTGATTGGTCTGATAACCAACAATGATAGCGGAGGTCTGCATGTACCGTTCCCCCCCTGGCGCTCGAGGTTTCTTTATCGCTATTGGCTTACTGGGAGGAGCCATGGTCGGGGCAGCGTTGGTAGGGTTGCTGGCTTTTGGGGCTTTGCAAGCCGCCTTTCCCCGGCCCCTCGAGCAGGGCTATCCTGGTTATCTGATTCTGCTGTTTAGTAGCATAGCCCTGATTCCCATGCTGTTCTGGCTGGGCAGACGGGTTCCCTACCTGACCGACTGGTACTACCTCTTACCGGCCATCACCTTCTTGCTGGCCTTCACCCTGTTTCCCATTCTTCTGACCGTCTACTTCGGCTTTACCAACTATTCGGGAATTCGCAGTGGCAAACCCGACCGCTCCACCCAGACCACGGTTCTGCGTCTGGAGGATCGGCGACTTGTGGTGGAGGGTGATGCTGCCAGTATGCTGCGCTGTGAGCAGCCCGACTGCGCTGGCCAGGCCCTGGAAATTACCAGTGGAAACCAGAGGGCTCGAGTGGTTGCCGAACAGGCCACCCAGAACTCCATCTTGCTCACCGCACCCCCACCATTCGAGCCGAACCTGGTCTATCGCATTAACGATTACCAGTTTGTAGGTTTCCAGAACTTCGTGCAAATCTTCAGCCAGGCCGGCGTAATCCTGATTCCGCTTTTGATATGGAACATCATCTTTGCTGCGGGGGCGGTGGTGGTAGGAGTCATACCAGGTCTAGTTCTGGGCCTGATGCTCAACAACAAGAGCCTGGCTCTGCGAGGGTTTTATCGCACCGTACTGATCATCTCCTGGGCCATTCCAGCCGTTATTAGCGTGCAGGTATTCACTGCCATGCTCAATGTACAGTTTGGCCCCATCAACCGGCTTTTGGGACTTCTGGGCTCTTACCCGGTTCCCTGGCTCACCGACCCCGAATGGTTCAGAGTCTCGGCCCTGCTCATCACCCTGTGGCTGGGTTTTCCCTACTGGATGACTGCTACCCTG